>JAGWQP010000352.1 GCA_028876805.1 Acidobacteriota bacterium
CCTGCGATCGTGACCTGGAAGACAGCTATGACCTACTCACGCCCCGCGAGCGCGAAATCCTGCAGCTCATCGCCGAGGGCAAAAGCAATAAGGAAATGGCCGCATCGCTCGGGATCAGCCTCTACACCGTCGAAACCCACCGTGGCAACCTGATGGAGAAACTGAACCTCCACAGCGTGCCAGAACTGATTTTGTACGCGGTCCGCAAGGGCGTGATTTCCTAACTCCGGGAACTTCCCCCCAGCTCTCTACCCGCTCACCGGACGGGCGTCAGGGGATGGGCTTAAGGCCGCCACAACGGTATTCTCGAATCGCAAAAAAGAAAGGATCTTGTGAAATGCGGGGGGATGGACTCGGTGGCGAGGTGCCCGTATTCTGGAATCGCACGAAGGACGATATGAAATTTAAGAGTGAGGAGCAAGTGTTATGAAGATCACATTGCAGACGGCCTGCGTGAGCGTGGGGCTGGCGGCGTTCGGCTATCTGGCCGCGTCCGCGCAGGCCGACGCGTGGAACAAGAAAACTATACTGAAGTTCAATCAACCTGTGGAAGTTCCTGGACACGTGCTGACTCCCGGCACGTATGTTTTCCAGCTAGCCGACTCGTCGGCGGACCGCAACGTAGTCCAGATTTTTTCCGAGGACAAGAAAGGAATGGACCATCTGGTCACGACCACGATGGCGATCCCGGACTACCGTGTCGCCACACCAGTGAAGACCGAGGTGACCTTCGAGGAGCGCCACTCGAACACTCCCGAAGCCGTCCATAGCTGGTTTTACCCTGGTGACAACTATGGCTGGCAGTTCCTTTATCCGAAGGGGCAGACCCTCCAAGTCGCTAAAAATACCCGACCGACGACGCCGGTGACGCGCGCGTCGAAGGGGGCAGCGACCCCCTCTGCCGCGATGAAGGCGGCGGCTATAAACACTCCGACGTCGAAGCCAGAAGTGGCCCAGCCGGAGCCGAAACCGCTACCGGTAACGCTCGCCCAAAATCGGCCCCCAGCTACGTTCGCGCCCCAGCCGTCGGCCGCTAAACAGGGCGAGCTGCCGAAGACTGCTAGCAATCTCCCGCTGGAAGTGGCGATCGGGTTGTTCCTGCTGGCGGTTGGAGCGGGCATTCTGCGTTTAGGTCTGCGCCGCACGCGGGCTTGACGGGAATCGTCCTCATGGGGAAATGGGGATGGTCCGCCTGGATCGGCAGCGCCCTGATGTTGGGGGGCGTTGCCGTTTTCGGATGGTTCGCATGGGTTTGCTGCGAGGCGTCGGCAGCGCAGCAGCGCGCTCGAGAATGGCTAAGCCGCCCGCCCAGGATCCAGATTCGGGGGGCGCGGCCGGCCGCGCCGCTTGCCACGCTCCATCCGGGCGATGTGCTGGGTGAGCTGAGCGTTCCGCGTCTCCACCTTTCAGTGATGGTGCGGGAAGGCGACGATGCGCGCGTATTGAGCTTCGGGGCCGGCCACATTCCGGGGACCGCTTTGTCCCCGGGGGACGGCAATATCGCCATCGCCGCCCACCGCGATACTTTCTTCCGCCCTCTCCGTGCGATCCGCCGCGACGATGTAGTCACGCTGCGGACGCCACGCGGCGTCTCCCGCTTCGCCGTGAGCGATGTCGAGATTGTAGGCCCGCGTGACATAGGAGTTCTCTCGCCCGCGCCTGGTCGCGACCTGACCCTCGTCACTTGTTATCCATTCTGGTACCTCGGCTCCGCCCCGCGCCGCTTCATTGTGCACGCGCGTCGCGTGGCGTGATCAGATCCTGTCCAAGGCCCAGGGGTTGGCGACGGTGGAAATGTCGCTCAGTGGCTCGCCCAGATATTTCTGCCGAATGAGGCGCCGCACAATCTTGCCGCTCTGGGTCTTCGGAAGCTCCGCTACAATGAGGACCTCACGCGGCCGAAACGCCGCGCCCATCACATCCGCTACGGTCGAGCACACGGCGGATCCGTCGACCGGAGTCCCCGGGCGGGCGACCGCGTAGCCTACGATGGCTTCGCCCTTCAACTCATCGGGTACCCCGATCACGGCCGCCTCGGCCACACCCGGGTGCTGCATCATGGCTTCTTCGACTTCTGCCGGACCTACCTTGCGGCCTGCGACATTCATCGATTCATCCGCCCTTCCATGCAGGAACCAATGGCCGTCTTCATCCACGCTGGCCCAGTCGCCGTGATACCAAGTTCCGGGAAATCGTGACCAATAGGTTTCGACATAGCGCTGGGGATCGTTCCAGATGCCGCGTGTCATCGATGGCGCGGGCCGGGTGCACACCAGATATCCCTTTTTCAGACGCACCGGCGCGCCGTTTTCGTCGAAGACTTCTGCCGCCATGCCCGGCGCCGGACCGCCCAGTGAACAGGGTTTCAGCGGCTGGATGGGCAGCGGGAACAGGAAGCACCCAATGATTTCGGTTCCGCCAGAA
>JAGWQP010000353.1 GCA_028876805.1 Acidobacteriota bacterium
GCGCCGTTGAGGCGCACCCGTAATGTCCACATTTTCAAACAGTTGAGAAGCTGGCCTTGGCGGGGTGCCACGCAAGAGATTGGAAATCCAATTGACACGCGCCAGATTGGTGAGGTTGCATCGCTGCCACACAGCCGGCTGGTGAATTTTCGCCCCGCACCGCGCCGCCACCGCATTCGAAATCGGGAGGCCGCAAAAGGCCCGATCCGGGTCAACCTCTGTCTTGGCAGCGATGAGGAGTGCAACCGAAGCCGTGGGTGTGCGACGTATCACTGCTGGCCTGAAGCTCGAGACGCGCGCGCGAGCGTGGCGCGCAGCGGCGCCAAGCACAAGCGATTGAGGAGGCCGCGATGCAAGCCGCCAAACCGACCATCATCCGGCGCGGTGTGGAGGATCTGAGAGCCTTCTCGACGCCTGACCACAACGATTGTCGGATTGCGTCCTGTTGTGTCTTGGGGTGGTGGCAGTTTCCTCTGGGCCATCGACCGAGAAAGTGCACTACGCCGGCGCGCCGGCCACCGTAGTGCCTGCTTTCCAACGTTGTCCTTTGGTGGGGCGCCAGCGGAGGCGCAGCTCCGCCAGCGCCACCATGAGCACAATCACACCCACCGTAGCCAACCCGGCCTGAAAGACCGTCAGCGCGTAGCGTAACGGCTTGGTCCAGTCTCCGTAAACCAGCACGACGTGCACCCAATAGACCAGCAGGGAGGTTTTCCCAAAGTTCTCGATCCAGCTCCAGCCGAGAGGCGCACAGTATTCGGTCCAAAGATAGGCACCGGCCAGCAGGACCAGAGCAATCCCCACCCGGATCAGGATCAGACCGGGGCTGTTCCTCCAGAAATCGGCGTTCGAATAAACCGAGTAGGGGAGGCTGGTGAAATATTCGGCACCCAACACCAGCGCAAAGCCGAGCAGCACGACCCACTGCATCAACCGATCCATGCGTTCCGCGGTCGTGCGCTTGATGACTGCCCCGGCCGCCAGGCCGAATCCGATATAGGAGGCGCACGGGAAAAAAGGGAACCGTCCGCGCAGCGGGCTGGGCACGAGGTAGTCGCGCAGCCACGGCCATACGCCGCTCCAGTCAAACCCGCTCATCACGGGGGCAGCCGATGCAACCACCAGCCCGCCCAGCAGCGCGTAACGCACCCGGTCATTCGAGTCGAACAGGGCCACCAGAGCAAACGCGGCCATGGCTAGCCCCATGCAGTTCAAGATGTCAACCTTGAGGAGTTCCTCCACTTTCGCGTTGGGAAGACTGCCCAGCCAATTCGTCAGCCGGAACAGATAGGCGATGGTGAGAATGTACCCGGCGCGCCGCAACGACACGAACCAGCGGCGGAGGCGACTCGGCTCGCGGAGTCCGAGGCTCTCCATTTGAAAGCCGAAGGTCATCCCCGCCATGAACAGGAACAAGGGAGCCGCCATGCCGCCTACAAATTGCGACAGCACATATCCACTCGATTCCCGCAGATCCACGCGCGTGAAGGAGTTAAAGGCGTGACACTGGATCATGATGATTACCGCCAGGCCGCGCATCCAGTCAAGAAAAGGAAATCGTTTCACGGGGAGGAAAGGCGGGACGACACCCTATTCCATGATCACTATCATAACGTGCCGCACGCCGGTTGGAAATGCCCGACAACGGCTCATCGCAGCCATCTTTTCCAAGCGGGTTCGCTTCTCCGGGGGATGCCCAGCACGTCGTAAAATGGGCGGGCCCCGGCTTCGGAGAGGGGCGTCAAGCGGCGTAGCAGTTCAACCACTTCGGCCAGGCGGCAGAAGTGGTCGATGCAATGCCAGCAAGTGGAGACGTGGCGCTCCATTTCGTCGCGTCCCCTCCAGGTGGCCCGGCCGTCCAACACATCCAGGAACGCCTTGTCCGCGAGGCATGGCTCGGTGTGAGCCAGTGCGGCAGCGCGCCCGAGCGGGCGGCCATTGTCGGCTAGCAACGTCCGGCGCCAGGCGTTTAGGCAAGAGCGGATCCGCTCGCGAGCTTTGTCACGGATTTTCTCGACGGTGCGCGGATCCATGCGCAGGAGCACTCCGGCCTCTTCGGCGGTGTACCGCATCGTCTCGAGCCAGGCGGCCTGCTTTTCGACCATGGTGAGGGGCTCGAGCGCACTTCCCAGGGTTTCTAGGTCAATTTCCGGCTGTGGCACAGGTTGGCCCTGAAAATCTTCGACAGCGGCCAGGACCCGCTGGCGGAGTTCTGCGACGAACCAGCGCTCCGGCGCAGGATCCAGGGATTGAAACAGGCTCGATTCCGGCCTGTCGAGCGCCACCAGCAGGCGACCGATCAGAGTGCCATCGGCCGCGCACTCTGGAAAGTAGCGGGCGACCAGCTTTTGAATGACGGGTACGTACTGCGAAACGAAATAAGACCGGCCCTCGGCTCGCCCGGCCCGACAATCCCGCACCATGTCGTAACAGGTGTAGATCACTTCCGCTCGTACCGGCCCATGTACTGGGTCTCGGCCAGAACGTGGGTTTTCAGGGTGTGTTCAAGATTCTCCCGGGATGCCCCTGCCGGTAGACCCAGGGTCTCCGTGTCTAAGGCATACAACCGGAAGAAGTACCGGTGTGGGCCGTGCCCTTTCGGCGGGCAGGGTCCGCCATAGCCCAATTTGCCCCAGGAGTTTTTGCCGCTGACATCCCCCCGACCCGCCTTGTAGCCTTGCGCCAGACTGTGAGTGGTGGACCCGATGTCGTAGAGCAACCAATGATTCCAGGTTCCCACAGGGGCGTCCGGGTCGTCCAGGATCAACGCAAAGCTCCGGGTCTCTGGCGGTGCCTCAGTCCATTCCAGGGATGGCGATAGGTCGGCGCCCTGACAGGTGTGCAGGTCGGGGATCCACCCGCCGTTGGGAAAAGCAGGGGAGAAGATTTGAAAGGCCATACAGGAGATCTACTCCAGCCGGCATGGTAGCGCACTTCACGCCGGTACGGCGGCTTCACAGGGGCCGTGGCGGTGAAAGCGAAAAGGCTTGCCACTCCGAGCAGCCAAGGAGTAAGCTCCGAAGGAGGGGCGAATCCCAATGAAGCGTCTTGTTCCAGTTTCTCTCTGCTGTCTCCTGGCCGGCAGCACGATGATGGCACAACGGGGTGGTGGCAGTGCGCGCGGCGCCGCATTCGTGGGTGGGGGGATACGAGGCGGATTCGGCGGTGGATTTCGCGGTGGGTTAGGATTCCGCGGGGGGTTCCAGAATGGATTCGGCTTCAATCGGGGCTTCCGGAGCTTTGGTTTCGGTTTTTATGGCGGCTATTGGCCGTATTATTACTACCCTTATCTCGGCTGGGGCTATGCGGCCTACTGGCCTGATTATGGTTACCCCTCCTACTACAGCGATTACGGCGCTTACGACTATGGATATGCGGCTTACCGAACCGCACCCAACGTCACCGTGATCTATCCACCACAAACGGCCACTCAACCACTTCCGGCTCCAGGTCCGCTTGTCGTGCGGGAGTACGATCAATATGGGCAGCCGGCTCAACCGCCCCTGTACTTGGTGGCCTTCAAGGACCACACCATTCGGGCGGCGAGTTCGTATCGAGTGGATGGCATGACACTTCACTACGTGACCCCTCAGGGTGAGGAGCAGTCGGTGCCGCTCGACACCGTAGACCGAGACCTGAGCCTGCGATTGAATCGCGAGCGCCGAGTTCCCTTCCAACTCCCGCCGCAGTAGGCGGCTGGCTTCCGGCGCCGTTGGGCGCATCCACGGGTGTCGCGAGTGTGTTGCCCTTCTCATTAGCAAGTGACCTCTGGCTCTTTTGGGGCTCTTCCGTTGGGCCCGACGACGGAGTTATAATTCTTGGCTACGGATGAGATTGCCATGAAACTCTTTGCAGTGAGTGTTGTCCTGTGTCTGATCGCGGGATCCGCGGTGGCCGATGATATGGATGATGCTCTGGCGGCTTTGAAGCAAGCCGAGCCGTCTAAGGATGCGGCCAAGATCAAACAACTCGCGGCTGCGGTGCACGCTGCGGCCTTGAAGCTCGAGGCTACACCGCCGGCCGACGTCGTCGACAAGGACGCGTACGACGCGCGAGCCAAGTATGCCAAGGAAGTCGACGGCTACAGCGAATATGCTTTGTTTGCTCTGGCGGTTCAGTCGCCGGGTCCCACGGCACTCGACCTGATTGCGACCCTCGAAAAGCAAAATCCCAAAAGCCAATATCTGGAAGACCCCGGGATTTTGATGATTCAGGCCGACAATGCGTTGACCAGGAACCAATTGGATCGGGCTCTCGCATTCGCCAATCGCATGATCGCCAGTGCCAATCGGAAAGCGCCGCCGGAAGGTGTTTCGGCGGCCGATTGGGAAACGCGCCGGACTACGGCTTTAGGCCGCGGCTATTGGATCGCCGGAGTCGTTCAAGGAGAAAAGAATTTATTCAAGGACGCGGATCGCAACCTCCGCGCGGCTCTTCCCCTGATCAAAGGGAGCAACGCGATGATGGGTCCTGCCTTGTTCTATCTCGGTGTCGCCAACTACAACATCGGCAAGGCAACCTTGAACAAGGCAAAGATGCTCGAAGGTGCCAAGTTCAGTCAAGACTCGGCCGCGATTCAAGGGCCTTATCAGGATCGGGCCTACCGCAACGCCCTCAGCATCAAAACCGAAGCCGCTCAGATGCGTTAATCTTCGCACGCGGCAATGGTGGCGGGTGCCCCTAGTACGGACTACCGGGTATTTAACATTTCTCAGTGTTGAAATCCACTTTGCGTGTGGCGTAGAATCGCCAAAACCACGCGTGAACATGGTACAGTGATTCACCGGTAGCGGGAGCATCGCCATGAAGGCCGTAGCCGTCAGCGCAGTATTGTTTGTTCGTATTCTTTCCGGGTACCAGAACCCAGAACAGATTCGCCAGATGGAAGCCTCGGGCGAGACCGAGGAGGCCCGCGCGGCGTTGCTCCGCGAGGTCCAGAGCCGTCCGAGCGACGTCGAGGCTTTGACCGCGTATGCAGAATTCCTGGACCGTTACGCAGACCCCTCCAGCCGCCAGGCCTACGCCACCCTGCTAGCCCGGCTCGAGCAGAGCGCGGATCTGGCTCGCGGCGCCGTGGTCTCGCGGCGGATAGCGGCGCTCGATCTGCTCGCCGGGGATCGGGCTGCGGTGACGCGCGACCTGGAAACCTACCGCAATCTTTCCGGCAGGACGCTCGAACTGGCTTCGAGTTCGACTGCAGAGAACTGGCCCACGGCCCCGATTCCGGGGCCCTTGCGGTCGTTTGCCCGAATGGCGGCTATACCCGGGGACACGACGCCTGCAGAAATCCTGCCCGCCCTGGCGCGTAACGTGGTCACCAACGGCTACCAGGCGTCTCGCGGCGGCGAAGAACTGGAGCAAACCGAATATCTCAAACTGGTGCACCGGTATTTATCGCAAGCGAGAGAGCTGGAACAACTGGCGGGTGACAAGAAGACGATTGAAATCCCCTCCTGCGAGGCGTCGAACGCGGCGGATTTGCTGCGCATCCTCGGTTTTCGCATGCGGGGCGGCTGCGGCTCCGACGTGGTGCTTGAAACCGTCAACGAGCGGAGGGCGTTTGTGGCCACCGATTCGGGCTTCCCGATCAACGAGCTCGAACAGGCACTGCGCACCAACCGGCCGTTCACCTATGATTACCGCCCGACGGCTGTGCCGGTGCTTTTCGGTCCGGCTTATTGGTTGGGAACAAAAGAAAAGGAGAAGAATCTAGATATCGCGGGTTTTGTGGAATCTTTGATTTCCGATCCGTCCACCTGCCGGCTGTACCTTGGTTTTTCCAAGCTCGACCGGGAAACCGCCGACAGCCTGCGCAAGACCGGGTCGTTCACGCGTCTGCGTGCGTATGCGCACGTCCTGGACTTTTTCGGGGGGATGTTCGAAGTGCGGGGAGGCAAGGCCGTGGTGCCGGGCGGCCAGCGGTCGGCGGGCGCCTGGGCCGACTTGGTGGGAGCTTCGCCCGACCAAGGCGGGGCGTTCTTCGACAGACTCCTGGCCAAGGACGACGGCTGGCTGGCCAGTCTTTATGATGCTCTCGCGCGGATTCGCGGCCCGGTGCGGGATTACCTGGTAGAACCCGCGCATATGAAACGGTTCTACTCGGCGATCCGCGGCCGCGTCACCAGCCCCGGGCCGGCGCGTCCCGTCTTCCGCTCCAATGCCGATATGATGCTGCTGACCACGCGGCTGCGGCTGGATGCGGACGGCAAACCGCACGTCCCCGGCAGCCTGGATGTGTGGAAGAGCCTTTTCGCCAACCATCCGCAGGGCAAATACGACGTGAAGCTGAGCAAGGCGGCCAACTCCTGGAAGGACCCGGACGACGTGCTCGAAGCCCTCTTCGCGCTCTGCCGCAAGACGGTCGAGAATGAGCCGCTCAAAATCTTCATGGCGCTGACCGACCTCGACCGGAATCGACCCAAGCCGCTGGCCGCCTCGACGGTCGATCGGCTGGCGCGGTCTTTCCGTGCTTACGGGAGCCAGTATCCGATTTTCAGCGAGTCGCGTGATCTGAGCGACGCATCCATCCTGCAGTTTCTGGATACGGCGGACGCTATCGCCAAGATCGGCCCCGCGGACCTTCGCGCCGACGCGGCCGGCACCTTCCAATCGCTGATCGGCTTGTGGCAGATTTTCGTGCGCCAACAGACGCTGCCCGGTAACCAAGCCGATGTCGTGTTCTCGGGCCTGTCCACTTCGTTTGCCCGAATCCGCAACGACGTGGACCTCTTTGATACCGGCCGCGCCGGCGTCAAGCTGCTGCTCGGTGCGATTCCACCCGGCCAAAGCACCGCTGGAACAAGCGAGCCTCAAGAACACTTTATCGATCTGCTGGCGGGGGCATCCGCATCAGCCGGCCTCGAAGCGCGGGATCAGCTGGTGCAGGAACTCATGCGCATCCTCGAGGCGCAACGGATCATCTCACTCGACACGTTGTTCCAATTGGCAGACCACTTGGAAAGCCTCTCGCGCGGCGAGAAGCTCAACACGGCTTTAGTGAACAGGCTCTCGGGCCGCATCTCGGAGATTCAACTCCCGCGAGCGGCGCTCTCGGATACTGAAAAGAACGCGATCTCGGTCGGATATTGGACCGAGAAGCACATCGAAGGGGAACGCAAGCTCAATCTGCGGGCTGCCATCGAAAAGGCCGGCAATGACACGGCAAAACTGAAAGAGGTCCGGGGACTGATGGCCCCGCTGCTGCGCGACACGCTGCTCGCCTACAACTACGCATACTACGCACCGCCGGGATCACAGGTGCTCTACACAAACCCCGTGTTCGTGCGCAGCCACGACTTCATCGGGCTTCAAGGCTCCAATCGGACATGGCGGCCGACCGAGATGGTGGGCAGCGGCTGGCCAACCAGCGCGGGAGGACGTTTGATGGGCTCGCTGGCCGCTCTGCCGTATACGTTGGCCGAAGCGGAGCAGAATTTCCTCATCCCCGCGCAGACTCAGGCTCTTATCTGGGGTGATCTGGTGCCGCAGATGATCCTCAGCGCCAAGATCCCGCGCTGGTGGAAGGTCACGCCTTCGCAACTCCATTGGGTGGGCCTGCACCTGCGTTACGGCCGCGGCCTGTTGGCGGAGGCGGCGTTCGATCCCGTGCTCCGAGGCGAGGTGCTCGAGGCGTTGGGACAATTGGCCGCGCCGGTGCGGACAAAAGACGTGGAGCAATTGCTGGAACTGGGCGACGCTCAGAACGCCGTAGAGCGCGTAACGCCCTCGGAACTGTTTCTGCTGGCACGCGAAGTCACGACGCGACACCGCGACGAGACCTCGCCGGTGGGCTCCGAAATCCAGCGCCTGGCCCAGGACTCGCCACAGGAAGTCAATTATGAGGCCATTTCACGGGCTTTCGGCACTCCTAAGCCCACGCTCGCCAATTCCTATGAACCGGAGCTGTTGAACCTGCGGACCTTCCCGACCCTGATGGGTTACTCCAGCCGGATCATGGCGGAAAGCTGGGAGTCGAACACGCTCTATTGGGCTGCCCTGGCCGACGAGCTCGCGCTTGCGCCCGCCGAACTCAACGTGCGGATTCCGCAGTGGACCCAGCAACTGGTGGAGCACATCTTCGCTTCGCACCTGGAGGACTGGCCGGCCGTGCTGAAATCTCTGCGGCTGGTGGGCGACGACGTTCGGAGTAAGAGCCGCGCCGCGCGCGTTACGGACCTCAAGACCGCTGCATTTCTCGATTTTCCCAATCGGTAAATCCTCATGATCATCACGCGACGAGAACTATTTGGCTTGGCCGCGGGCGGGGCACTCTTGCGCGCTCAGGATAGCGGCCAGCGGCCCGTGTTCCGGGTCAAGGTGGACATGGTGGTGCTGGCCTTCACGGTAACGGACAACCGCAACCACTACATCAACGGTCTTAAACCTTCGGATTTTAAGATTTACGAAGACGGCATTCTGCAAAAGCTTAACACCTTCGCCGAAGGCGGCAAGCCGCCCGTAGGAGTCTTGCAGGATGGGCGGGTGCAGCCGCTGGTGGAAGGCAAGACCGAAGGCGCGCCGGGACTGGATCGCCCCGACGCCTTCGTGGGCACTAACGTATTCATTCTGTTCGACACCAGCAACTTCATGTACCATGGCTTCGTTTACGCCGAAGACGCCATCGCCGACTTTGTGCGCGGGCTGGACCGCGCCGATTCGGTGGCGGTGTACACGTTCAGCCGGAACCTTTCGCGAGCCGCGAACCTCACGCGCGATCATAACGACGCGATTTCGGGGCTGCGCAAATCGGTGGCCGGCGACGATACCGCGCTCTACAACGGCTTGTTGCTGACGCTTCGCGACGCGGCCAAGGTGCCGGGCCGTAAAGTGGTGATCGTGTTCTCCAACGGCCCCGACAACGCGAGTATGGTGGCGCCCGACGACGTGCGCGCCGTGGCGGAAGACGAAGGGATTTCGATTTACACTATCTCTACCAACGAAGTGAATAAGGATCAGATCTCGAGCAGTGTCTTCAAGCGTATGGCGCAGCGGACCGGCGGAAAGGCCTATTGGGCCCGGACCTGGCAGAAACAGGTGGAGGCTTTTGAAGACATCCGCGAGGACCTGGGCAACTCCTACACCGTCACCTATTACCCTGCCCCGAACCCCAACGAGGGTTTCCGCAAGATCGCGGTCGAGCTCGTCAACGACCCCGGAAGGAAATATCGCGTCCATACTCGGCCAGGATACCGGCCGGGCCGCACGCTGTAGCGCCAGCTGTCACAACCGGTTCCCCGCTGGACTATGGGTCCGATCCTCGGTAAATTTTTCAAATCCCCATCTCTTCGCTAGGACTCTATTACTAGTGGCGGCGCGGACCGTTTTTGAGTAACCATAGAGGATAGTACTCGGAGCACAATGCCTTTTGTCTTTGGATTTGCCCCGGTCCTGTTTGTTTTCCTGGGCGGCCAGATTTATTTTCTGCTGCGGGCGGGCGTGTGGGTAAATAGGCGGATCCGCTCACGCAGCGTGCGGCTCAGCCTCTCGATCGCCGCCTCGGCGCTTTATTGCTTGCTCTTCGCCGCCAACATCTGGTGGGCGGCCGACGGCCCGACTCCCACTCGCATGACCCTCCGAGACGCTTTGGTCAGGGCGCCCTTTCTGTGGTGGATCTTCAGCTCAACCGTGGCATTTTCGGTCGTCGTGTTCATCTGGCTGATCCGCCTGGCGGCCCAGGCCGTCACTTGGAGCGCGCGCGGGCTAGTGGGTCAACACCCCACCGAAGACGCCCCCGCCTCTCCGGCACGCCGCCAGTGGCTGGAGCACGCTGTCACTGCTGCCGTCGCTGCTCCGTTTGTGGCCGGTGCGTACGGCTTGCTTTATGGCCGGTTGAACCTCCAAACCACTGAGCAGACGATTCATCTGGCACGTCTGCCTAAGGCGTTCGACGGCTTCCGCATCGTACAGCTCTCCGACATTCATATCGGCCCGTTCATGGACGAGGACCAGATTCGAAAGTTCGTGCGCATCGCCAATTCCCTCAAGCCCGACCTGATCGCCCTCACCGGCGACTTTCTCACTTTCGACCCCTCCCCGAAGCGCGTAGTGGTCAACGCGCTGTCCGGGCTCCGCGCCCCGTTCGGCGTCTTCGGGTGTCTCGGCAACCATGACGCGTGGGCGCGGTCGGAGGATGCGCTCACCGAGCTCTTTGCCGATTGCGGAATTCGCATGCTGCGCCAGCAGCGAGTGGACCTCCGTATTTCCGGCGAACGGCTGAACTTGGCCGGCATCGATTACGCCAACTCCCACCATCTTTCCGCGGGTCCGGGTCACATGAATAGCCGGACATTGGAGGGGCTGAAACCGCTATTGGTGCCGGACACGGCCAATATCCTGCTCAGCCACAATCCGGAAACCTTCGATCGCGCGGCCGAGCTTGGCGTGGACCTCAGCCTGGCCGGACACACGCACGGCGGGCAGCTGGCTCTGGAATTCATCAGCCCCGAACTGGCGCCCAGTCGTCTGGTGACTCCCTATGTGGCCGGCTGGTTCCAGAGACCCGGTGGCCAACTCTATGTGAATCGCGGCATCGGCACGATCGCCGCGCCGATGCGCGTGGGCGCTCCGCCGGAGATCACGGCGTTCGAACTCCGCAGAGAGGTCTAGCGAGTCAGGCGCGCGGAGCGGCCTCCAGAATCTCGCGGCTGACGCCGGAGAAGGTAGCGAAGTTCTGGTTGAACCGGCTGGCCAGGTCGCGCGCCGCATGGTCGTAGCCGTTCTTGTCAATCCACATACCGCGCGCGTCGAGAAAACGGGACGGCACGCCGGGGCAGGACTCGGGCACCTCGACGTGGAAGATTGGATGCGCCGTGGTTGGGATGTCTTTCAATTCGCCGGAAAGCGCCGCATTGAGCATGGCCCGCGTCAAGGCAAGTTTCATCCGGCTGCCCACGCCATACGGCCCTCCTACCCAGCCGGTATTCACCAGCCAGCAGGAGGCGTCGTGCCTGCGGAGTTTTTCCCCCAGCAGTGAGGCGTAGGCGGCCGCGGGCCGCGGCAGGAACGGCGCTCCAAAACAGGCGCTGAAGGTGGCTTGAGGCTCTTTTCCCAACCCGCGTTCAGTACCCGCCACCTTGGCCGTATACCCGCTCAGGAAATGGTACATGGCCTGCGCCGGACTCAGCCTGGAGATCGGCGGCAGTGCGCCAAACGCATCCGCCGTCAGTAACACGACGTTCGCCGGATGCCCGCCGACGCTGGGAATGAGCGCATTTTCGATGAAATCCAGCGGATAAGCCGCGCGAGTGTTCTCGGTGATCGACTCGGAATTAAAGTCCAGCTCGCGGGTCTCCGCTTCCAGAACCACGTTTTCCAAAACCGTGCCGAATCGGATCGCATTCCAAATCTGAGGCTCCTGCTCCTCGGACAGCCGGATGCACTTGGCGTAGCAGCCGCCTTCGAAATTAAAGACGCCGCGATCGCTCCACCCGTGCTCGTCATCACCAATCAGGCTGCGCCGAGGGTCCGCAGAGAGCGTCGTTTTGCCGGTTCCCGAAAGCCCGAAAAACAGGGCCACATCCCCGGCCGCACCTTGATTGGCCGAGCAATGCATGGGAAACACCCCCTGCTCGGGCAGCAGATAGTTCAGGATGGTGAAAGCCGACTTCTTCATTTCGCCGGCATAGCTGGTGCCGCAAATGAGGACCACTCGCTTCTTGAAATCGAGCACAATGCAGGTTTCCGAGTTGGTACCGTGCGCGGAGGGGCTGGCCTGAAATTCCGGTGCAAACAGAATCGTAAACTGTGCTTCGTGATTGGAAATCTCCCCCGAGCCGAGCCGGATGAACAGCTGCCTGGCAAACAGGGCATGCCAGGCGTACTGCGTGATCACACGAATGGGAAGTCCATGCTCCTCATCTGCGCCGACGCGGCACTCCTGGACATAGACGTCACGACCTTGCCAAAAGTTCGATACCTCGGCGTAGAGTCGCTCGAAGTGAGCCTCAGACATGGGCTGGTTGACCGGGCCCCATTCAACGGTGTGGTCGGTAATCTCGTTTCTAACCAGAAACTTGTCTTTGGGCGAACGGCCGGTAAACTGCCCGGTCCGCACGACGAAGGCCCCGTTGGCGGCCAAGTGCCCCTCTCGCCGTTCGATGGCCTGCTCTAACAGTGCCGGTGTGTTCAAATTCCAAAAGGCAGCTTTGATATGGCGGATACCGTGCTGCTCGAGACCCGACCTGTCGCGCGATCTCGCACCCTCGGCCAGCTTCGCCTCTACTGTCATCTCTCTGAATGTCTCCTATCGTAAGATGGTCTCATGAAATGGCTGGCGGGGGCCGGAGCCCTCCTGTTAGGACTCTTCGCGGCGTTACCGGTACACGCCCAAGTCATTGAGTTTGAATCAAATGGACTGAAATACCAAACCCTGACCAAGAACGGGGTCACGGTGATGTATGCTCCTTTGGGCCCTCATATTCAAGGCTACGTCATTCTGCAATCGGCGATTTCCAATGGATCCGGGGGCCCTTATAACATCAAGCCGGAGAACTTCGTCTACATCCGCGACGACGGCCAAACCATCCCGGCTTCCCCAGCTCCCGCCGTGATCAGCATGCTCATTCAAAAAGGGAACCGGAGCGACGTCATCAAGCTGGTCAGCACCTACGAGATGGCATTCTATGGGATTTCCCGCATGCGCTCGACCAACGGCTACGAGCAACGCCGCCAAGCTGCGCTGGCCGAGACCTCCAGGCTGAAGGCCGCCGCCACGGCGTCGGCGTTGGCCCTGGTTCAGACCAGACTGGCAGCCGGAGAGTCCACAGACGGCGCCGTTTTCTTTCCCACCTCCGGCAAGCCGCTCGGCCCGGGACACTTGGAGGTTCGCACCAACACCGATACATTTGTGTTCAACTCGGATTAGCGCACCCGACTGGCCGGCGGCGCTTCCCGGCGCCGGATTCGCAACCGGCCCCAGGGGTCACTCGAGCGGGTATCCGTGAATCAATTGGAACTCGCGGGACCAGCGCGTCTTGGTAAAGAAATGGGCGACCACGTCCACCAGATGGTCGATCCCGATATTGGGGTTGGTTAAATCTTCGGTCGGTGCCTCGAACGACCAATAAATTACCAGTGGCGTTCCGACTATGTTGTCGCGCGGCACGAATCCCCAATAGCGGCTGTCGGAGGAATTGTCGCGGTTATCCCCCATTGCGAAAATATAGCCCGGGGGCACCACGACCTCTCCGTTCATGACGTGGTTTTCGAGCATATCCATGGCGCTGGCGGGTAAGGGTGAATTCGGCTGGCTGGGAAAATTGTCCCGGTAAGAATCGACATACGTGGTCTTGTGAACCACGTACGGCTCCTTGACCGCATGGCCGTTCAGAATCAGCTGCTTGTCGACCAGGCGGATATGGTCGCCGGGCACTCCGATGGCCCGCTTTACGTAGTCTTCCTTGATGTTGAGCGGATACCGAAAAACGATGATGTCGCCGCGATGCACGTCGCGATACGGCAAAAGGTATTCGGAGATCCGCCCTTGGGGGGAATAGATCAGCTTGTCGACGAGAACGTGATCGCCGATCAGCAGAGTGTCTTCCATCGACGCGCTGGGAATCACAAAGGCCTGGACCAGCGTCGTAGTGCCGAAAAGCAGCAGCACGATAGTAACGGTCCATTCCGCGATGAAGCCTCGACGCACGTCCTTTGTCAGCTCCACATAGCGACGGTAGACGCCATGCGTCTGGCTTGTCTCCTGAATTTCCACTGTAGCTCTTATTGTATCGGATGCGACGGGTGGCAAACGGCCCGGTCTGGTACAATCGCGCAAAGGGGGGTTTGCTTGTCGAGAGCCACTCAAGAATTACCCCGTACACTCGGCGCGTTGCGCCACAGTCCTTATTCCGAAGCGAAAATCGGTGACCGGTCCGTCAAGGACGAGCTACGAAACAACCTCATCTGTAAGATCCAGCGGGGCGAGACGCTGTTCCCTGGAATTCTCGGCTTTGAAGATACCGTGGTGCCGCAGGTGGTCAACGCCATCCTGTCGCGTCACAATTTCATCCTCTTGGGCCTGCGCGGGCAGGCGAAAACCCGGCTCATCCGGCAACTGACCACGCTGCTGGATGAAATCACGCCCTACATCGACGGCTGCGAGATCCACGACCATCCCTACCATCCGATTTGCCGCCGCTGCCGGACGGTGGTGGCCGAGCAAGGAGACGAAACACCCATCTCCTGGCTCGCCCGCGACCATCGTTATGTGGAAAAGCTGGCCACGCCTGATGTCACCATCGCCGACATGATCGGCGACATCGATCCCATTAAAGCCGCGCGCCGCGGACACGACATCTCCGACGAACTGACGGTGCACTACGGCCTGCTGCCGCGCGCCAACCGCGGCATCTTTGCCATCAACGAACTGCCCGACCTGGCCGGCAAGATTCAAGTGGGCCTGTTCAACATTATGCAGGAAGGCGACGTACAGATTAAGGGCTACCCGGTTCGCCTGCCGCTCGACTTGATGCTGGTGTTCACCGCCAATCCCGAGGATTATACAGCTCGCGGCAAAATCATCACACCGCTCAAGGACCGCATCGGCAGCGAGATCCGTACGCACTACCCAGCCACGATCGAGCAAGGCATCGCCATCACCGCGCAGGAGGCGTGGCTTGACCGGCCCTCGCCCATCGCGGTGCGCATCCCGGAGTACATCAAGCAGGTGGCGGAGCACTTGGCTTTTCTGGCGCGCGAGGATAAGCGCGTTGACAAGCGCTCCGGAGTCTCGCAGCGGCTGCCGATCTCCGCCATTGAGAACGTTGTGTCCAATGCCGAGCGCCGCGCGTTGAGAGCCAAAGAAGACGTCGCGGTACCGCGCATTCTCGACATCTACTCAGCTTTGCCGGCGGTGACCGGCAAGCTCGAGCTGGAGTACGAAGGCGAACTGAAGGGAGGCGACACCGTAGCGCGCGAGCTTATTCGCGCCGCGGTGGGCAAGGTCTACAACCATTACTTCGACGGCGCCAACATGGCCCAGGTGATCCAGTGGTTCGACTTGGGCGGCACTCTGAAGCTCGATGAGAACATCGACTCGGCCGCCATGGTCAAGCAACTGGCGGGAATTCAGGGGTTGATGGAGAAGGTGAAGGTTCTGGGCCTCACGGCCAACGAGCCGGACGCCGTTCGCGCCTCGGCGGCCGAGTTCATACTGGAGGGTCTCTACGCGCACCGCCGCATTAGCCGGAACGAAGAACGCGGCTTCGCGGCCGAAGAGAAGCGTCGGGAATCGCCGCGGGAAGAAGGCGGCCGGGGCGGCGAACGGCCGAATTTCCGCCGCCAGTACAACTGAGCAGGTCAGGGCGGAGTCACCCGCCCCGGGCCTTGCGCGCTACGGTGATTTATGAGATGGATCCGTTATTCCAGATACACCGGTGAAGACCTTGGAATCGACGCCAACGATCTGCTCCAGGCGCTCTCGGATTTTCTCCTGGAAAGCGGTTTCAACAGCCAGTACATGCCCTTCAGCGAGTGGAACCAGCACACGCTGGACGACCTCAAGAAGGCCATCGAGCGGGCCCTCGAACAAGGCGATCTGTTCAATGATGAGAGCCGCCGCGAAATGATGGAGCGGCTCCAGAACCTCTCCCCAGAGCAGCTCGACAAGCTTCTGGACAACCTTATCCAGAAGATGGTGGACGAAGGCCAGATTACCATCGAAGAAGCCACCGAGCAGCAGGCCTCAAGGCCCGGCGTGGGCAACGGCAAGGATTCCAAGGTAAAGTTTGAAGTCACCGACAAATCGCTCGACTTTCTCGGGTTCAAGACGCTGAAAGATCTGCTCGGCTCTCTCGGCAAATCAAGCTTCGGCCGGCACGACACGCGCGACCTCGCAACCGGCATCGAGACCTCCGGCTCTTCGAAGCCTTACGAGTTCGGCGACATGCTGAACCTCGATGTGAGCGAGACGCTGTTTTCGGCCATACGCCGCGAAGGTGCCAAAGTTCCGCTCGACATGGACTACTCGGACCTGCACGTACACCAGTGCGAATACCAAAGCTCCTGCGCGACGGTGCTGATGCTCGATTGCAGCCACAGCATGATCCTCTACGGCGAAGACCGCTTCACCCCTGCCAAGAAAGTCGCGCTGGCGCTGGCGCACTTGATCCGCATGCAATATCCCGGCGACAGCCTCCGCTGCGTCTTGTTTCACGATACCGCCGAAGAGCTTGCCTTGAGCCAACTCGCTCGGGTACAGGTCGGTCCCTATTACACCAACACGCGGGACGGCCTGATCCTGGCACAGCGTCTGCTGGCCCAGGAAAAAAAGGACATGCGGCAAATCGTGATGATCACCGACGGCAAACCGAGCTGTCTGACGCTCGACGATGGCCGCATGTACAAAAACGCTTTCGGGCTGGATCCGCTGGTGATCAGCAAGACCCTGGAGGAAGTGAACCGCTGCAAAAAGCAGGGTATCCTGATCAACACCTTCATGCTGGCCAGCGACTACGGCCTGGTGAACTTCGTGCAGAAGGTGACTGAGATCTGCCGCGGCAAAGCCTATTTCACCACGCCCTTCACGCTCGGCCAATATCTGTTAATGGATTACATGAACCGTAAGACGCGGACGATTCACTAAAGAACTCGTCGGCTCGGGCTTGAGTCCCGCACTCCTATGGCAAGAGCGCCCGTGGCGCTCTCAAGTGAGGCAGGGGATCAGAGACCTGCGCAGCGTGTTTGGGTCTCGATTTTAGGATGGAATCACACGCCGCTCATCGCGCCCCGGCATCCCTCGAAATCCGCCAAGACCTTCGCAACGCCTCGTAAGTAGCGTCGCCGTCGATGCTCCGACGCCGAAAACTGGCTTTGGCCGTCCCCGGTTCTCTTCGGACTGTAAATCGTCGTCACCGCGTGGCGGCGACGAACCCCACTGCGAGCCCGGTCTCGCGAGCGGCCACATCAGGGGCTACCGGGTCGAGCAGCACGTCGAGCACCACGATGACTGCGACAAGGAGTTTCATCCTCGATATGCTCGGGCGCAAAATCCGCGCCTCGGCCCAGCTCCGACGGCACCGGTTCCACCTCACTTTCGGCGGAACGACCGGAGGATCTCGCTTCTTTTCCAGGCGTGTCGACCGGATTCTGGTCGCGGTGCCACGGGCGGTCGAGCACCAGGTTGTTGAATTCCCACTGGACCTCGCCGGAGATCTGGCTGCACCCTTTGGCGGGGTCGAAAGTGGGCAGAGTTTTTGCCACCCGCGCAGGCAGCGCATGCCTAACCCACTCTCTAAGGAGTCGAAGAGCTGGATTTTCCCAGGACTTGTCGCCGGAGGCTCGAACAAGGGCTATTTCAATTCAGTTGGGAGAAAACGGAGGTCGCGGTCAAGCACCATCTCCACCGTGGTACCGGCGGGGAGCGACGCGTCGGGACGGTGTTTGAGGAGCACCGAAGCCAAGCCAGCGGCCGCACCCGCCGCAGCCCCGATCCCGACTCCCGTCAAAGGCCGGCCGGCAGCCGCGCCCGCAATGCCGCCGACCGATGCACCGATTCCTGCGCCTTCGGCTGTAGATTTCGCTTCGCCGGTCTTGTCCCGCTCGCCGGTGATCGTCCCTTCCTTGCGATCGACTTTTCCAGTGGCCGTGTCCGCTGTGTCCAAGCGCGATCGAAAATCGCGCGTAACGCCGTTGGGCAGGGTCAATTGATCGAAGCGGAGAAACAATTCGCCTTTGCCTTTCACGACGCCGGCTTTCTTGCTGACGGTTACGGTGCCGTTCACAAAACTGCCGCGTGGGATGACGACGCGCCCGTCCACCGTGATGGGATAAACCGTTTCCAAATAAACCCGGTCGCCTTCCCGCGAGTGTTTCGTATCGACCGGGTTGCGCAGCGAGAGAGGAATCCGAGTCCCCGCCGGCACGGTGATCTCGGAGGGTGCCGCCGGACCCGTCGGCCTGCCCAGCGTTGCCGAAGCGGTGGCCGCCGGCGTCACCGAAGACGGAGTCACCTCACTCGTCACGGCGGGCGGCCCCGGTTGGCCTCGGCGCCGATAAACCAGCACCCCCTCGCTTTCCGCTGCGCCTCGGATGACATGACGTTCGATGGTGAGAGCGGCTCGGTCGTTAGAAAGCCGCCATCGGTCCATCACGGTGTAACTCTGAGGCCCGGAGACAAGGGTGTTGACCAGCAGCGCGGCGCCTTCCCATTTCGCTTCACTGTTCCGGGTTTCGCCGCCGATCTGATATCTCGTCTCACTCCTGTCGAGAGCATAGGACCACTTCACCACCGAACCACCCGGACCGGCCGCGGAACATTGAACCGCATTTTCTCGCTCGACAACAGTGAATCCAGCGTCCACCGGTCCCGACACCGACTGCGTCTGGCTGGCGCTCGCATCAAGGGCCCAGTCGCCTGAGAAATCCCGGTCCGAATCGATCGCTAAAAGTCCACCGATCGCGCCCACCACGAGGATACCCATGACGATTTGTAAGGGCCGGTACATTTTTTGTTTGAGGAAAGATTACCATCTCCGAGAAGGAAAAGCACGGCAAAACAGTACTGCCCGGTCAAAAAATCGGATGATTTCTTACGTCACAGTTTCGTATCGGAGTTGAGAGTCTATAATGACTCCGAATGCTCCCTCGAAGCTTCGGGTATTCCTGGAGGAACTGGCGGAGAAATCCGGGGTTTACCCTGACCGCGATCGGGGTGCTCGCCGTGGGCATCGGAGCCAGCACCGCGATCTTCACCGTGGCCGACGGGCTGTTGCTTCGCCCGCTCCCGTACAGTCAGCCGGACCGGCTCCTGTTACTGAGCGGCTCGACTCCGGATCAGGCCGAGAGCGGCGGGGCGCTCTCCTACCCGCTTTTCACACTGATATCGGAGCGCAGCCAGTCCTTCAACAGTTTGGCCGCCTGCATCCCGGACGAACTGAATCTGACCGGACACGGCGAGCCACAACGCTTGGCGTCCGGACGGGCATCCTGGAATTTTTTTGACGTCTTGGGAATTCATCCGATCGCCGGCCGCACTTTTCTGCCCGAGGAAGACCGGCCGGGCGCACGGCCGGTGGCTTTGCTCAGCTACGAATTGGCCGCGCGCCTGTTTGCGGAGCCGGCCGAAGCGGTCGGGCAGAACCTTACGCTCGACTCCCAGGATTACACCGTGATCGGCGTGCTTTCTCAGCGCTTCCCGTTCACGCTGTTCGGCCCTCAACGCGACCTCTGGACCGCGCGGCCCTTCGAAATGAACGGCATCACTCCGGCGCGGGTGGCGCTAGGAGGACTCTATTTCAACCTCGTGGCGCGGCTTCGCCCCGGGGTCTCCCTGGATCAGGCGCGCGCGGAGGTGTCGAGTCTCTACCAGCAATACCGGGGCGACCGGCCCGGCAACTATGACGCCACCCTGAATCTGACGATGCACGCCGATCGGCTGCAGGAACAGCTGGTGGCGGAGATCGGCCCGACCGTGCGGATCCTCTCCGCTGCGGTGGCCCTGCTTTTGTTGATCGCCTGTGCCAACGTGGCCAGCCTGCTTCTGTCTTGCGCGCTCGGTCGCCTCAGAGAATTCGCGCTGCGCGCCGCGCTTGGCGCTTCACGCGCGGCGTTGATCGGGCAGCTGTTGGCGGAGAGCGTCTGGCTGGCGCTAGCCGCCGGCGCAGCGGGTATCGCGCTGGCCGCGGTGGGGGTGCCTTTCCTGACGGCGCTCGAGCCGGACAGCCTCCACGCGGCGGCACTGTCCATCGATCCGCGCGTTATGGCCTTCGCCTTGGCCCTCTCGGTTCTAAGTGGCCTGCTGTTCGGTCTCGCGCCGGCCTTCCAACTCGCTAGGACAGACCTGTCCCACGCCCTGCGAGAACAGGGCCGCGGCGCGACGGCCAGCCGCCAGCGCCACCGGGGGCATCGCCTGCTGGTAGCCGGCCAGGTGGCGCTCTCGATGATCCTGCTGACTGGCGCCGGGTTGCTCATCCGCAGCTTTGTCCGGCTGCGCACCGCATCCCCGGGATTCGACCCGCACGGCATCCTCACCATGCAGATCACACTCCCGCCCGCCAAATACAAGCGGCCTTCTCAGATCATCACCTTCTATAACGACCTCGTTCGAAACTTTCAGCCCCTGCCCGGCGCCGAAGCAGGAGCGGTTTCGACAGCGCTTCCGGTTGTGCCCACTCATTTCACCCCGGTTCTGTTCGAAGGTCAGCCGGCGGTCGCCCTGGGGCGGCGCACGCTGACCAACATCCTCCAGATCAGCCCCGATTACCTGAGGGTCATGCGTATTCGGCTGGTCGCCGGCCGGGTCTTCAACAGCCATGACAACGAGAAGGCCCCGCCTGTAGCACTCGTCAATCAGAACGTGGTACGGCGATTCTGGCCCGGCCAAAACCCGTTGGGAAGGAAACTCTGGGTCGGCACGCTACCGAATGCCTTTGAGGTGGTCGGTGTCGTCACCGACACGAAAAACAATGGGCTCTTTGCCCAAACCGTGCCCGAGGTCATGATGCCCTTCCCGCAACTGACCGTACCCTATCTCGCGGTGAGCTTCCGCGCGGCCGACCCTGGTCGCCTGGCGGCGGTGGCGCGCCAGCGCATCGCGCTGGTCGATCGCGATCTTCCGGTCACGGAAGTGAAGACCATGGACGACGTTTTGGAGTCGCTCACCACCCAGCGCCGCTTCACCCTGCTGCTGTTCGGGACTTTTTCGGGGTTGGCGTTTTTGCTGGCCATGGTGGGCCTGTACGGAATCGTGGCCTATTCGGTCGCACGCCGGACTGAGGAGCTGGGAATTCGCCTGGCGCTTGGTGCCGCCCGCGCCGATATTCTCAGGCTCGTAGTTTGGGAAGGCCTGACGTTGACCGCCGCCGGGATTATCGTCGGCGTCATCGGTTCGCTCGCCTCGAATCGCCTGCTTCGGGCGTGGCTCTATGAAACCAGCGCCCGCGACCCGCTGACGCTCGCGGCCAGCGCCCTGTTGTTCATTGCGGTCGCGCTGGCCGCCAGTTACTGGCCGGCACGCCGCGCCACGCGAATCGATCCCGTGGCGGCTCTGCGGGCCGAATGAGTCTGCCGCGGCTCCCCCAATAGCGTCATCGAGCGCAGCAAGAGGTTCATGAAATCAACAGGTTCGAGTGGTATAGGATGAGAAGATGGTACCTCAGGGCCGATCGTGCACGACGAACAGGACAGAAGCAAAAGATTGAAAGTCGGATGGCTTGCTGCGGCAGCCGCGGCTGGGGTCGCCATCGCGGCGGCTTGGACGCTGAGGCGTGGCCCGGATCCGCCTAAGTTTCTAACCGCTCCCGTCGAACAAGGCGCCATCACCTCGGCGGTGCAGGCCACCGGTACAATCAATCCTTTGACGACAGTGCCCGTGGGTTCGTATGTTTCCGGCACGGTGAAATACATTTTCGCCGACTTTAACTCGGGGGTTCATGCCGGTCAGGTGCTCGCCCAACTCGATCCGGAGGTCTACGAAGCACAGGTTACGCAGGCGCGCGGCAACCTGGACAACGCCGTCGCCAATGAGAAGAACCTCGAAGCCGCCATTGTCGTTCAAGAAGCAGTGATCAAAACCAATGAGGCGAACCTGGAGCGGTTGAAGGCCGCCGCAGAATATGCGCGGACTACCGCTCAGCGCTTTGCGGAATTGTCGAAACAAGGCGTCATCTCCCGGGATCAGGGGGACCAGCTCAAATCGGCCATGGACCAGGCGAATGCCCAGGTTCGCGCCGCGGATGCGCAGATCAATCAGTCCCGGGCGCAGCTGGCCCAGAGCCGTGCCCAGCTCGAGCAGGCGCAAGCTCAGGTCAAAACGACACAGGGTGCCTTGGACCTTGCCGAAACCAACCTGCGTTATTGTACGATCCTCTCTCCCATCGATGGAACGGTGGTCGCGCGCAATGTGACCGTAGGCCAATCCGTCGCGGCGTCCCTGCAAGCGCCGGTCGTCTTCAGCATCGCGCAAGATTTGACGCGCATGCAGTTGTACGCTTCCACCGACGAATCTGACACCGGCAATATCAAGATCGGCACGGAGGCGACTTTCCAGGTGGATGCATTTCCATCGGAGACTTTTCGGGGGCGCGTCAGCGCGATCCGCTTGAACGCGACTACCATACAGAACGTCGTCACTTACAACACGGTGATTGATTTCGAAAACCCGGACGGCAAGCTACTGCCGGGTGAGACTGCCTACGCCACTATCCCGACCGGACATGTTGAGGACTGCAGGAAGGTGCCAAACTCGGCGCTAAGATTCACGCCCAGTTTTCCGTCCCAGCAGATCCAGCAGCTTTATCGGACGTACGCGATTCCGGCTGCGGCGACGACCTCCCACGTGGGTGGCCGCCACGTTGTCTGGCAGCTGGAAGCAGGCGTCCTTCACCCGGTCGCCGTGCAGGTCGGCATCACCGACTACACGTACACACAACTGCTGTCCGGCAACTTAAGGCCGGGCGACGTGCTGGCGGCCGGCGAGGAGGTGTCGGGCGGCCCCGAGGGGCCGCGCTCATCCCCGGCTCCGAAATTCGGTGCGCCCAAGCGCTAGCGCCATGCAGGATCCGGCACATCACGGGGTGGTGGTGGAACCCTCGGTTCCGGGTTCACCCGCGATCGAGGTGAGGGATCTCCACAAGACTTACAAGCTTGGCGAAATTCAGGTGCATGCGCTCCGCGGCATCTCGCTTGCCGTCGAGGCGGGGGAATTCGTGGCCATCATGGGCATGTCAGGCTCCGGCAAATCCACGTTCATGAATCTGATCGGATGTCTTGACCGGCCGACGCGCGGTACGTATTGCCTGGATGGAAGGGACGTTTCGAGGGTTTCCAAGAGGGATCGTTCGCGGATTCGCAATCAAAAGATCGGTTTCGTATTTCAAGGATTCAATCTGCTGCCGCGCACATCTGCTCTGGAAAACGCCGAGTTGCCCCTACTTTACGCCGGCGTCGGACGCAAGCAGCGAATCGAGCGTGCGAGCGAGGTGCTGCGCGCAGTCGGATTAGCAGGGCGGGAAAGACATCATCCGTCCCAGCTTTCCGGCGGTCAACAGCAGCGCGTGGCGATCGCGCGGGCCTTGATCAACAATCCATCGATTCTGCTCGCCGACGAGCCGACCGGAAATCTCGATTCGCGAACCAGCGTAGAGATTATGGAGATCTTTCAGCGCCTCAACCAGGAGCGGCGCCTGACGATCCTGTTGGTGACCCACGAGGAAGATATCGCGCGCTACGCCCATCGCATGGTCACGTTTCGGGACGGACGGGTGCAGCGCGACACGCCAGTGGCCGATCGATCGTTGGCCGCTCGGATTCTTCCCACCCTCGGCGCCGCCGATGTGGAAGCCGCCGAGGAGGAAAACCATGAAGGAGCCTAGCCTATGGGGCTGATCTCGATTCTGCGTGTGGCCGTACTGGCGCTGGCGCGCAACAAGATGCGAAGCGTGCTCACCATGCTCGGAATCATCATTGGCGTCGCGGCGGTAATCTGTAGCGTCGCGGTCGGCGCCGGGGCCTCCTCCCAGATTCAGCAGCAGATCGCCAATCTCGGCGACAACATGATCTGGGTCGAGGCCGGAGGACGCAGTGTCAATGGCGTGCGCACCGGCTCGAAAGGAACGAAGACCCTGCTACTTTTGGACGCCAAAGCCATCCAGCAGCAGATTCCGGCCATCACCAACATTTCGCCGCACGTGGACACTCCCACCCAGGTGGTTTACGGAAATCAGAATTGGTACACCACCGTGCGCGGCGTTTCTCCCGAATACCTGGCGGTCCGCCGCTGGGCGGTCGAGCGAGGCAGTTCCTTTTTCCAAGAAGACGTCGACCATGCCGCCAGCGTCTGCCTGCTCGGCCATACGGTGATGGAAAATCTGTTCGGGACCGAGGATCCGATCGGCAAAACGATCCGTGTCCGCAACCTTCCCTGCCAGGTGATCGGTATTTTGACCGCCAAGGGGCAGTCTCCGAGCGGGCAGGACCAGGACGACTTCTTCCTGATGCCCTTCACCACGGTCCAGAAGAAGATCAAGGGTATCGACTGGCTGGATGACATCATGCTCTCGGCCGCGACCCCGGCGGCGATTCGGCCCATTGAAAGGGAGATCACCGCCCTGCTGCGCGAGCGCCATCATCTTCGCGCTGATGAAGAAGACGATTTCAACCTTCGTCATCCCGCAGAAATCGCCCAGGCCGGGGCGGAGTCTCAGCGCATCATGACCATTCTTCTGGCGAGTATCGCTTCAGTGTCGCTGATTGTCGGCGGCATCGGGATCATGAACATCATGCTGGTATCGGTCACCGAGCGGACCAGGGAGATTGGCCTGCGGCTTGCAGTTGGCGCCGGAGAGATGGACGTTCAGATGCAGTTTCTCGGGGAGGCCACGGTCCTTAGCGCCCTGGGCGGGGGCGTGGGCGTGGGCGTGGGCATCCTCGCATCCAATGTCATTTCCTCGACCCTCCGTTGGCCGGTCCTGGTGCCTTGGGGAGCGCTGGTGGTGGCCGTGATCTTTTCCGCCATAGTCGGAGTCTTCTTTGGGTACTATCCGGCTCATAAGGCCGCTCATCTCGATCCGATCGACGCCCTGCGATACGAATGATCATGAAAATACGAAGCTTCGCTCCCGCCGGAATTCTCGCCGTTCTCGCAATTCCCGTGTTGGCTCAGTCACAGGTAAGCCCCGGCTTCGCCCAGGGCGATTTCTTCATCGTTTCCTCGATTGACCTCGCCAAGAGGCAGATTCTGCTGAAGCGCCCCACCGAAGTCACCGAATTGATGCGTGTGGACGGCGAGACCCGTTATCTGGAAGAACGCGGGAAGCCGATACGGTTGACGGATCTTCGTGCGGGCGATACGGTCTACATCCTGTCGAAGTCCAGCGGCTCGCAGCCGCTCGCCGTCACGATTCACAAGGGGCCGATGACGCTCGATGTGCTTCGCGAGCGGTTCTTGAAGCGCACGAAATAGTTCCGGGGTCTCACGCCAAACGCTCCCGCCGCGTGGAGGCGCTGCCGGCCAAGTGAGGAGACCGTTTGTCGCGGCTTCGACGCCGAACCTAAAGCCTCCGGCAAACGCGCGCGGGCTCGAGCGGGCAGAGTGCAACGATCGCGACGGCCATGGACGTTCGTGGGGGATCGTCCGTGACCCGAGCGTCGTTGTTGGTGGACCGGGGTTCAAGGGCACACGAAGTGGCTCTGAGGACCGGGCTTGCCTTCTGGCCAAAGGCGGCCCAGACTCTCAGCCGACTTCCCAACCCTGTCCGACCAGGGCCTGCCGGAGCCAATCGTGTTTGCCGCAGAGCCGATCTGCCCCTGGCCCGGTCGCCGATCCAGTGGTGAAGATCAAGCTTGACGAGAATCTCGGGGGAGCGGCTTGTCTCGGGGCCGGGCGAACTGGCGCGTGACGTCATTGGGCGCGTACGGAGCTGCTGGTAGCACGAGCCGACAACCAAGTCTCGCAGGCAGCGCAGTCGCCGGCCGCAACTCTAATTACCGAGCTCCGGGGTGTCTGACGTTCGCCGCTCGGCGCCCGGCCGAGTGCGGTAGCATGGGGCTCTAGAGGTCTTCCATTCGTGATTCCACGAGCAGGCGAGCGGCTGCGACAGTTGCGTACCCAGTTGGGCCTGACCACACGAGAGGTCGCGGACCTCAGCCGCAGGATTGCTCAAGCCGAATCCAACGAAGAGTTTGCCGTTTCGCACGCCCGGCTCATCCAGATTGAAAATGATGAGTCGACCCCCAGTGTCTACAAGCTTTTCACCCTGAGCACGATCTACGCCCAGCCGTTCACCGAAGTAGTGGCGCTGTACGTGAATCTGGAGTCGATCAGCAAATACCAGTTCACTTTGCGACTGGAGAATACGCGTCTGGCCAATTTTGACCCTTACTTGGAGGAGCGGCCGGTTAGCTTTCCGGTCCGGTTTGATCCCGGCTTTAAACTGGAGAAAACGAATCTGATCGCTCGCATGGTCGAGATCTGGGGAGAAGTGCCGATTGGCTTACTTCAGCACCTGAACATCCGCAAGCAGCGGTATGGTTTCATCGGGCTCAAGGACTACACCATGTACCCTTTATTGCGGCCGGGTTCGTTGGTCCAAATCGACGACCAGCAGAAAGCGCCGGCCCACGGTGTTTACCGATCCGAATTCGACCGCCCGATCTGGTTTCTGGAGCTGAGAAGCGGTTACGTGTGCTCCTGGTGCGAAATGCGGCGGGACCGGATTGTCTCGATCCCCCATCCTCTTTCCCCGTGCCGGACGCAGGAGTACGCGTTCCCCAACGAAGCAGAGATCGTCGGCCGGGTGACCGCGGTGGCGGCCCGGTTGGTCAATGTGCCGGAGCCACCGCCGGCTCCGCCCGTAGGGCTTCCAGGGCAATCTTGATATTGGATGTGAACAACTCCGCGCTGAGGTCGTCGCAGGCGTTGGGGATGAGCACGCGATAGGCCTGCAACCCGCGCCAAGTGTCCAGAACCTGGTCCCGTTCCGCCCCGATCGATTCGATATAGGCCGCCAATTGCCGCACCAGGTCGGCCAGATCGGTATAGAGCAGGTTCTCAAACGCGGCCTGGTGGCAGCCGGCCAATGCCTTTTGAGCCGTATCCGGACCATATCGGTCGGCGAGCCCTGCGTGCTGATATTCCCCGGTATTGTAATCGCGCGTCGAGGAGAGATAGATCAACCGCGTCAGGACTTCCGGAAGGTTGGCCAGAGTGCGGTCGTGAAGATCCTGAATCGCGGCTTCCATCTGTCGCAAGGTTGCTGTTCTCATGAACAAACCCGAGATTCGCTAGGTTCCCTCTGCCTCCCGGACAGCGTGACCGCGGCCGGCAGTGATGGCACCGGCAATGCGATCACCCAGATTCGTCAGGACTCCGGCCATGGCAAAGACCGACCGCACGAAAGCCCGGGTGCGAAAGGGTCCGTAAAGCCGGACCGCAGTCATCAGAACCTCGTAAACCATCAGGAACAGACCGGCGTGAAACCACAGCCTCACCTCTGCTGCGGGGCGCAGATCCGCCGCGTGCCGGGCCGCCCGCACATGCTGGCGTAACAATCGGCCGGCCTCCCGCCGGGTTTGCCGCAACCATTTTAGAGCCAGCCGCCGACGTTCCCGGAGCAGCAGGCGCAGGATCCGCGGGCACCCCAATTGGGCCGCGAATTCAACATCCTCGATCGACAAGCATCTGCCAAGCAGGGCCTTCGGAGGCAAGCGCACCGGAGATTCCTCTTCCGCGCGATTGGCACCGAAGTCGCTCCGGCGTCGACCGGCCGCCCAAAACAACAGGAGCAGCGCCATTACCAAGCCGATCAGGATCATCAGACCCGTCATATTCGCCAGGAGTGAGTCAGATGCGTTCGCAGCCGCCCGAATGCGCGCGCGGTTTGCGCCGACACGTGCTCATAATCGCATTCCAAGGCACGATCCGGCATGGGATTGGGGAAATATGCCCACATTCCCACGCACCAAACGATCAGTGTAATACAGTACTCTATTTGTGGCAGTACGGCCCAGATCGCCCACATCTCGCGATGCCAACGCGAAGTCACGGTCAAGGAAACGATATTGGCACCCACGTAAAAGCTATAGCCGGTCAGCAGTGCCCAGAGATTGTGCCCTATGGGGAGGCCGTAGTGCACAATCAAGCCCAGGATGGCGACCAACAAAAGGGCCTGAACGGCGCGCAGGTTTTGTTCCAGCACGATGGAAGTGGGAAAAACGTCGCGCAGTTTCCGGCCGGCCAGTTCAATCGCGGTCCGTCCCACTACCGCTCCGAATAAGCTTGCCAGGACGGCGCGGGCCATCCTCCGGACACCTCCAAAAGGGCACAATACATGACGATAAATCTCCCAAGTCACTCCGAAGCCGACGACCGCAGTTACGAACTCCAAAATCCACCACGCCAGCTTCTGGAAGGCTTGATCGTAGTGGCCGACTGACAGATAGATCTGAATGAGTTGGGAGCCCGCCACCGATGCCACATAACTATAGAAGTACGGGTATTTGCCCACAAGCGCAGCTTTCCGGCCGCGGTACATAACAAGGGCGATCAGCCCATTTCCTGCCCACCAGAGCGCGCCAGAAAAGAGTCCCATCGATTCGCGCCCGAGTATAGCACAGCAGCGGACGGACTCCGGCCCGCGGCGGCCGGCACTCGGCCGAAGGCTTGGCAACCTAGTGATCTATACCGTGATCTACACCATGATCTACCCCGCGATCTACACCGCTCGCTCGAGCGGGATCGGAGGCGGCATCGGTGA
>JAGWQP010000354.1 GCA_028876805.1 Acidobacteriota bacterium
CAAGATGGGTCGCTCCGTGATAGCAGGAAAAATACGAGAACCGCGTTCGCCCGAGAGCTCCTTCGATGACGACGATCACATCATCCAGGGTCTCCCGCCGCAGCGAACCCGATCGTGCGCTCCGCGTAGGCGGCGCCAGGCGGACTGCCAGCTAACAGCACCTCGTGGACATTCATGGCACAGTCCTTCGGCGATGGGAGGTCGACGAATCAATCGGTCTCGATAGAGAAACGAACTTACACCAGGCTAAGCTTAAGCAGGAATCAATGGCGGCGCGCGTCCACGGACCTCACGGAGTCACTGTGACCGTGATGTCTTCGTCCGCCCATAGCGCGCCGTCGGAGGCGTGCCAGCGCAACACGTAGGTTCCCGGCTCATCGAAGGTCACCCGCACCGTCCAGTTGGCATCCGGCGGAGAAGGCGGAGCCTGCCACAGCGGCGACCATTGCGAATTGGCACCAGCGCGCGTGTCTTCCCAAGTCTTAGGTTGAGGCGGGTCGAAGTATACCTTTGAGGAGCCAGTGCTGCGGAACAGGTAACAAGCCGTCCAAAGGCCGGTGGCACTGCCGACCGTCACCTGGATCGGCGGAACCAGGCGAAGGTCCTTGATCTGCTTGGTTCGATCTCGATCCAGGAAGGCGCCGCGCGGGCGCGGCTTCGGTACGCCATCGTCGGTGACGTGCGCAGACAAGGTGAGCGGCTGGCCGGCCTTCACGGTTCGCGTCCGATCACCAACTGCCTCCAGCGTGGGGGGCTTGTTAGCTCGTATCTCCGGGTTGCTGACGCCGGCGCCGATGGCCCCGGTTTCGGAGGTGAGCACCATGTTGTCGAGGAAGTAGTCCTGCCGGAGCGTGGCATAGGCCTTGGACGTCTTGCCGTGCGTGGTCAGGGTCCAGACCAGCTCCTTGTTGCCGAAATCCTTTGGCACGTTTACCCAAAACACAAAGCGGTTGCGGCGCGGGAAGAAGTGCGTGGGCTGGCCTTGATCGGGGCCGTCCGGCTCGATGTTGTTCTCGGTTCCGACCGGCACGTCAAACTCTTCTTCCCAGTTCGAGTTCATGTATCCGAACAGAAACCTGTACGAACCATCCGGATTCTGCTCCCAGCCTTCATACGCGGCATAAACGCTCTGCCCTTTTGAATAAGAGAGCTGTGCGCCGGCGGGCACAACAGTCAATAGGGCCGCCGAGAGCGGCAACGCGAGCCAGAGACAGTGTTCTTTCATGATCCTTACCACGGCCTGGCGCGGCGGGAGCCTTATTGTCCTCCGCCTCCGGTTTGCGCGGCTTGTCTGCGCGGGGCGGGCGGCGGAATGGGATCGCCGTTGCAAAGCGGGCAGCCGATCAGGACATCGTTCGCGCTTAGTTTGAGTTTCTCGCGCCGTCTGGCCATTTCCGCATAAAACTGTTCGTCGCTGAGCGCGATGCCCTGGCCGAGGTCGATGAACATGTTAGAGATGGAGCGGTTCCCTGCACCTGACCAGTTTCTGGTGTCGGGCACATTCTTGTTGGCGGACGTGGTGTCCATGTAGCCGATGATGTGCAGAATCGTCCCCTTCGGAAGCAGCGGCGCGTAGTCGTCGTCGTAGTCGTAAACGCGCACCCAGTTGTGATCGTAGCCCGAGCAGGAAAGCGTCTGGATATTGATGCCCCAGATGTACTCCAAGCACATGCGCACGCCCGGCGCATGCAGGTGGGGTTCATAGGACGTGATCTTGGTGTTCTCGTCAAGCACTTTGTACGCGTCGAGCCTCTGATTGGCCTCGTTCGGCTTCATGTCGATGTCGACACCGTTGCCAAGATTGCGCCGCGCATAGCGCACAGTCGGCTTATAGTCCTTGGGGAAAAATTTGAAGCCGAACAGCAGGTGCGCCTTGGTGTCTCGGCCGTTGGAGTGAATATGAGCCGAGGCAAAGACCAAGCTCGAATTCGCCTTGAGGAGCTTGCCCGCGTTATCGGGAAAAATGTCGGCGTTACGGCCGACTTCGTGAATCGGCCAGGTTCCGCTGCCCTCGCCTACATCTTCGCCGAGCGCCGCCTGCTGGCCTGGCACAGTGGTAGTCCAGATCATGTGGTGAAAAACGTAGCGACCGCCGACTGTGGTCCTGCCACCGGCTGTGCCGGTGGGAATATCATTCACTTCGCGCATCTCCACCGATTTCACCCAGCGGTCTTCGCTAAGCCCGGTGGGAACCGATGCAAGCTCGCCCCACCAGTCTGGCACGCCCTTCTTGACTGTGATCACTTCGGTAGACACGACCAGGTCCGGTTCGCCCAGATTCCACTTGGTGCCGTCGACGAGCGGCTTGGGCGGCGGCAGATCGGCCGGATTGCCCTCCGGAGCGCCGCTGTCGGCCCATTTGGCGATCTTGGCGATTTCCAGATCGCTAAGGGACGGGTCGTTCTTGAAATGCTGGATTCCTATGTTCTTCTCGATGAACCATGGCGGCATCACACCGCGCCTGTCGCGTAGCGCGGTCCGCTCCTTGATCGCGCGCGCCCAGGGCCGGACTTCTTGATATGTGATGAGCGACATCGGCGCGACCGAGTTCGGTTGATGGCAATTCTGGCAACTTCGTTGCAGGATCGGGGCAATGTCTTTCGAGAATGTCACCGTGTCCTGGGTGGTCGGGGCTTCCGCGGCTCTCAGCGCGGAACAAACCAAGAAGGAGACAGCGGCGGGAGCCAGCCAGGCCAATCTGATTCTCAGTGGCCAGCACAAGTTACCACGATTCATCGCACCCCTCCTTCGCAGCGAACGCTGCATGGTCAGCGGGCTTCCCTCATCGTAAACGACGGGAAAGAAGCGAGCAAGGGCCGGTCGTGGCGATTTCCCAGGGATTGCGGCATCAAAAGCTGACGCGCGCGCCCACTTGAAAGGCTCTGGGTCCGGCGGAACCGAAGGTCTGGAGGGCCCGCTGAGTCGGTTGGCCGAAGGCGTACGTCTGCGCCAACGGATTCGGGTTCCGGATGTCCAGTGTACTCCCGTAACCCCTTAGATTGGCGATGTTGAAGGCATTAAAAACCTCGCCAAAGATCCCGAGCCTGTACCTCTCCGTGTAAACGAAGTTCTTGGTCACACGAAAGTCCTGGTTGATGGTCGGATCGCCCAACTGTTAATGCCAGGGCACTTGGTAGGCCGGGATAGTGGCGCCGTTAGGAGCTTTTGTGCCCGCGTATGTCGAATTGAAGGCCGCCACCGCCTTCGTCAGATCCGACTTGCCGCAGGTCAGGTTGAGGCAACCGTACTGGAGTCCCGGCAGGGGCGTGCTGCTGGAGACGCCGGTTCCGCTCAA
>JAGWQP010000355.1 GCA_028876805.1 Acidobacteriota bacterium
AGATGGCTGCATGATGGAGGGCGTTTCCTCGGAAGCGGCCTCGCTGGCCGCCCACCTTGGCCTCGACAATCTCTGCTGGGTCTACGACAACAACCACATCACCATCGAAGGCAGCACCAGCCTCACGTTCACCGAGGATGTGTCTGCGCGTTTCCTCGGCTACGGATGGAACGTGCAGCGGGTAGGCGACGCTAATGATATCGATCGAATCGAGCGCGCCTTGAGCATCTTCGGTTCAACCAAGGGCCGGCCGACGTTGATCATCTTGGACAGTCACATCGGGTATGGCGCCCCGCACAAGCAAGACACCGCCGAAGCCCATGGCGAACCGCTCGGCGAAGACGAAATCCGCCTCGCAAAACGCAGCTACGGTTGGCCCGAAGACGCAAAGTTTCTCGTGCCCGACGGGGTCTACGAGCATTTCGCGCGCGGAATCGGCGACCGCGGCGGGGCTCGTCGGCGAGAATGGAGCGGCCTTTTCAATGAGTACCGTGCGAAACACTCTGCGCTCGCGGCCGAGATCGACCTGATCGAGCGGCGCGGACTTCCGGCTGGATGGGACCGCAACCTTCCGGTCTTTCCCGCGGACCCGACGGGAATGGCCGGGCGCGACGCCTCCGGCAAGGTGCTCAACGTCCTCGCGCAAAACATTCCCTGGTTCCTCGGAGGCTCGGCCGATCTGGCTCCATCCAACAAAACGCGGTTGACTTACCAGGGCGCCGGTGACTTCCAGGCGGATAGCCCCGAAGGGAAAATCCTACACTTCGGCATCCGGGAGCACGCGATGGGAGCCATCGTCAATGGCCTGTCGCTTTCCAAGATCCGGGCATTTGGGGCGACCTTCTTTATTTTCAGCGATTACGCGCGTCCCGCCATACGGCTCGCGGCGATTATGGAATTGCCGGCCATTTTTGTGTTCACGCATGACGCTATGGGCGATGGCGAAGACGGCCCGACGCACCAACCTGTGGAACAGCTGGCGGCCATGCGCGCGACTCCGGGTTTGGTCACTCTGCGGCCCGCCGACGCCAACGAGGTCGTCGAAGCGTACCGCTACATCCTCGAGCTCCGCCATAAGCCGGCAGTTCTCGTGCTGTCGCGCCAGCTGCTGCCGACTCTCGATCGAAACCGCTACTCCCCGGCCTCCGGCTTGGCGCGCGGCGCCTACGTGCTGGCGGATCCGCCCGGCGGCAACCCCGAATTGGTCTTGATCGCCTCGGGCAGCGAAGTAATTCTAGCCGTGAATGCGCACGAGACACTGCTTGGGGAAGGCGTCCGCTCGCGGGTAGTTTCGATGCCGTCCTGGGACATTTTCGACCAACAGCCAAAGGATTATCAAGACAGCGTGCTGCCACCCGCAGTGAATGCGCGCATCGCGATAGAGCAGGCATCGACCTTCGGGTGGGAGCGATTTGTTGGGGGCTCCGGCCGTATCATCGGGATGAAAACCTTCGGAGCCTCGGCGCCGCTCAAAGAACTTCAGCGGAAGTTCGGCTTCGAACCAGGCCGAGTGGTCGCAACCGCTAAGGAACTGCTGGGGCGAATATGAGGTGCATTGATGGCCACTCGAGCCATAAGTCCTGAGCATTGTGGAAGCAGCTCCCCTCTCGGCGCGTCCGTCACTGCTTCCGGTGTCAATTTCAGTGTCTTTTCCCGAAGCGCCGCGGCCGTGGAGCTGCTGTTGTTTGACCTCGAAGACAATTCCCAACCTGCCCGAGTGGTGCCGATCGACCCGGTGACGAACCGAACTTATCACTATTGGCACGTTTTCGTGCCCGGTCTTAAACCGGGTCAGCTTTACGGCTATCGCGTCGATGGGCCATCGGATGCGGCGCAGGGGATGCGATTTGATCCCACCAAGGTTCTGCTCGATCCCTACGGGCGCGGCGTTGTAGTTCCCAAAAGCTATAGCCGAGCGGCGGCGCGCATCAAAGGCGACAACGCTCGGACTTCGATGAAAAACGTGGTCGTCGATCCCGATGCCTACGATTGGGAGGGCGATACCCCTCTCTGCCGCCCGGCTTCTCGAACCATTATTTATGAGATGCACGTCCGAGGCTTCACACGCCATTCCAGCTCGGGAGTTCCGGAAAACACACGTGGTACTTATGCCGGTCTGGTCGAGAAGATCCCCTATCTTCAACAACTCGGTATCACAGCCGTCGAACTGCTGCCGGTGTTCCAGTTCGACGCGCAGGATGCCCCGCCCGGACGGGTGAACTACTGGGGTTATGCGCCGGTCTCTTTCTTCGCGCCTCACCAGGCGTACAGTTCGCGGCCAGAGGCGCTCGGCGCCGTCAACGAATTTCGCGACATGGTGAAGGCGCTACACCGAGCCGGCATCGAAGTGATTCTCGATGTCGTCTTTAACCACACAGGGGAAGGCGACCACAATGGGCCAACGCTGAGCTTCCGCGGCCTGGAGAACAGCGTCTATTACGTTCTCGAGCCGGACCGCTCCCGTTACGCCAATTACAGCGGCACCGGAAACACTCTCAACGCGAATCACCCGGTGGTTAGGCGGCTGATCCTGGATAGTCTCCGCTACTGGGTGGAAAAGATGCACATCGACGGGTTTCGATTTGACCTGGCGTCGATCCTGGAGCGGGACGAGTCGGGTAATCTGATGCCAAACCCGCCCGTGCTATGGGATATTGACTCAGATCCAGTGCTGGCAGGCACCAAGCTGATCGCAGAGGCCTGGGACGCGGTCGGCCTCTACCAGGTCGGTAGTTTCATCGGAGACAGTTGGCGGGAGTGGAATGGGCGTTTTCGCGATGATGTGCGCAGCTTCTTTCGTGGCGACGAAGGTTCGGTTGTGCCACTCGCGGATCGTTTACTGGGTAGTCCCCAGATTTACGGCCACAAGCAACGCGAGGCTGAGCAGAGCGTGAATTTCGTCACCTGCCACGATGGTTTCACGCTCAACGACCTCGTCTGTTATGAGCGGAAGCACAACGAAGCAAATGGCGAAGATAACCGCGATGGC
>JAGWQP010000356.1 GCA_028876805.1 Acidobacteriota bacterium
AAACGGCTAATCCCCAAAACTTCCGCCAACTCGGGCGGCTGGTGGCTCCAGCCGCCCGCATGTCTTTTTCCGCGCGGCGCTAGAGTTTTGTTTCCTGCCAGGGGTATTCCTCAGGGGCGTGCCAGACCTGTTTAACGCCGCGCAGCCCGGTCGCGCCAAAGGTCGCAGAGGGTGATCCAAGAGCCCATCGGGCGGAGCGTGCCCAATCGTGAATCCCGGCAAGAGCATGGCGGCAATGGTGATGCCGGCGCTACAATTTTCTTTCCGGCGATGAGACTCTTCCTTGGCGTTGATGGCGGCCAGTCGAGCACCACTGCGCTCGTTGGCGATGAAGCGGGCCGCGTGATTGGGAAAGGCCGGGGCGGGCCGTGCAATCACGCGGCCGCCTCCGAAGGCCGAGCCAATCTCGAACGCGCCGTGCGTGATAGCGTGGGGGCGGCGTGCGCAGAAGCGGGCTTAGATCCGGCGGGCGTCCGTTTCGAAGCCGCTTGTTTCGGAATGAGCGGCGGGCCGGAGGACAAGCGCGCGATCCTGAGCCAATTGCTAACCATCGATCTTCTGTTGGTTACCACGGATGCGGAGATTGCGCTCGCTGGGGCCACCGAATCGGGGCGGGGGATTGTCGTGATCGCCGGGACCGGTTCGATCGCGCTCGGCCGCAACGACAGTGGCCGGACCGCGAGGGCTGGTGGCTGGGGTTACATCTTCGGCGATGAAGCGAGTGCCTTCGATATTGTTCGCCAAGCGGTGCGCGCGATCGTTCGTACGGAAGAAGGCTGGGGGCCGGCGACCACGTTACGCGCGAGCTTGCTCGACGCCACTGGAGCGCCAGACAGCGGTCATTTGCTGCACGAGTTCTACTCGCCGGAATGGCCGCGCGATCGCATCGCGCGCCTGGCCCCCCGCGTGGATGGCGCAGCAGCGGCCGGCGACCCGGTGGCGATCGAGATTCTAAACTCCGCGGCAGTTCAACTGGCTACGCTCGCCGCATCGGTTCGTGCGCACCTCTGGAGACCGTACGACGCGGTGTCGGTGGCGTATAGCGGCGGCGTCTTCCACAGCCGGCGTGTGCTGGAGCGTTTCCGCGTGTTGGTGGAACTCGACTCGGCAAACCGATGCATTCCGGCCCGCTACGGCCCGGCCGAGGGAGCTTTGCGGGAAGCATGCCGGGCCGCGGGCGTCAGGCCTCACATCAACGAATAGCAAGCTTTCCGTTTGATAAAGGCCCTGGATTCGGTCCTCAGCCGCCGGAGCGCGGGATCCATGCCGCGGGGTTCATGCCGGTGATGTCACCTCGGGTGCGCGAACTACCAGGAGGGCGGCTGTTTTGGCGTCCGAAGCGCGGTTTCCGGTAAGTGTGAACCCTGGCGGCCTGGTTTAACTACCGATAATGGATATTATGTAAACTTCTGTTCCGCCCAAAAAAAGCGGCCCGGCCCCGACGCTGAATTTAGGACCGGGCCGATTGGGAAGAAAATCGACCAAACAAAACCCCACCTAGCGATCCCGTCCTCCTCGGTGGTTGTTTCCACTGTCACCACTGCTGCCACGTGACCCGCCCCCGCCGCGCGGCGCATTCCGCTGGCCGTTATTGGCTCCGCCGCTTCCCGAGGGGCGCTCTCGAACGACCGGGGGCGAGATCCGCAGCGACTCCTGACGCCTGGCCTCGCTGGCGCGTGGTGGAGCATTGCGGCCATTAAACAAGACCATCGGGTTGCCAGACTCCGAGCGGGACGGCGGGGCCTCTGAGCGCGGGGCGGCGAAACGCGGGGTTTCCGCCCGAGGCGATTCGGCGCGACTGTGGACGGTCTCGGGCCGTTGGGGCCGGCCGGCGTTCCACGGTTCACCAAACCGGTTCCACCCGGGACCTTTGGAGGGGGCTGCCGGCGCCGGCTGGCCGGCCGGTTGGTTGCCACGAACCACCTCCGATCGCTGCCAGGCCCCTGCCTCTGAGCGCGGGGCGGCGAAACGCGGGGTTTCCGCGCGAGGGGTTTCGGCACGACCCTGGATGGTCTCGGGCTGTTGCGGCCGCAGGGTGTTCCGCGGTTCACCAAACCGGTTCCATCCGCGATTGTTCGAGGGGGCTGCCGGCGCCGGCTGGCCGGCCGGTTGGTTGCCACGAACCACCCCCGATGGCTGCCAGGTCCCTGCCTCTGAGCGCGGGGCGGTGAAACGCGGGGTTTCCGCGCGAGGGGTTTCGGCACGACCCTGAATGGTCTCGGGCTGTTGCGGTCGCGGGGTGTTCCGCGGTTCACCAAACCGGTTCCATCCGCGATTGTTCGAGGGGGCTGCCGGCGCCGGCTGGCCGGCCGGTTGGTTGCCACGACCACCCTCCGATCGCTGCCAGGCTCCTGCCCCGGCCGGATCGCCAAATCGGCCTCGATTCGTGCCGACCGGCTCGAGCGCCCGCTGTTGCTCCGTGAATGAAACTCGCGGTGCTGGGTTGGGCTGCTGGCGCGTGAAAAAGCGGGTATTGCCGCTCGGCCTCGGCACAAAGGCATTCTGCCGGTCGGTGAAACGAAGATTCGAGCGATCGGGAGCAATCGGCATTGCGCCCCTTACCACACCGGCCTGTTGTAACTGGTCTGGGGAGGCGTGCACGAAGTTGGTGAACCGACCGCCCCGGAAATCGCCGCCGCTGACCGCAGTCACCCCGTTAGTGACACGCGCGTTCCGGTAAACGTTGGTGATATTTACGTTGGTGATGTTGATCGAACGCAAGGAATCGTGCCCGCCATAGAAGCCTCGTCCCCACCATGGATGCAACACTTCGTAGGGAGCCAGAGGCACCCAACCAACATTGCCAACGGCAAACCTGACATCCACGCCACCACCGAAACCGAAGAAGGCGACCAGTGCCGGAGACCAGTAATGCCGGACTCCAACCAGGCCCGGATACCAGCACCAACCGAATGCCGGCTCATAGAACCAGCGTCCGTAGTGATAGGGCGCCCAGCCCCAGGGTTCATAACTGACCCAGGTCCACCCATACCAGTCTTCCCAAACCCAGCGGCCTTGCCGGTAAGGGGCCCAGCCGGCGACCACCAGCGGGCGCCACACATATCCATAACCCGGCACGTCCACCCACGTTCCATATGGATCCAGGTCCTCGACACCGTAGACTCCCGGGCCGACATAGGGATAGCTGGCGGACCGTCTCATCGCCTGATCGCGGCTCTCATTCCAACGGTCCCACTCATCTTGGCGCGAAGCACTGACAATCTGATATTCCGGATCGGACGCGGAGCCGCGCGCCACCAGCGTCTGGCCAGAACGAACCCATTCGGATCCCCGGGGTGTGAAGACCTCCACTTCCCCGCTCCGCACGGTGACTTCGGTCGATCCAGCGTCCGTGACCGCAATCCGATAAGCACCTTGCTTTGAAGGCCGCACGGAAATATTCGGAGTATCCACTTCGATGTCGAGATTGGAACTGCGCAGAACCCGGAACGTTACGGTGCCGCGGGCCAACGCCATCTGGTAGCGGCTATACTCCAACTGGCTCAAGGAGACTTCGGCATCACCGCCAATCCGCAGGACATTCGCCGCGTCGAACTGGACCTCGGTTCGTGAGTTCGGTCCGGTCGAAATACGGTCGTTGGTCACCACCGGAGCGTTTACCGAGGCTGCCACCCAATCGCCGGAATCGCCGCGCTGCACCGAGACATCACCATCGACCAGGCTGAGGCGGGCTACTCCGCGTTTGGAATCGTCAGGGTCTTGCGCGCGAGCGGGTGCAACCAGGCGGGCGGCGAGAACCACCGCGCCCATCCAGCGCCACAATCGGGAATTTGGCGTGCGTCGCATCTACGGGCCGTCCACGCCCAGCGTTGTTCTAGGGCAAGGCGCGGGCCAAACCAAATGATTTTTGTTTGCAACAGATTGCGCGCCATCCCGGCATCGGCTCAGTGGCCGAAAACCACCAACAGCGGCCACGTTCAATCAATTTTTCGGGAGCCCAGCCCTGGCGGCTTTCGATGTGGGGTGGACCGAGGAAACGTCGTACAATTGGCCGGGCCCTTGTTGGAAGTTTGGGTCTAGACACCACTCTCGCGGTGAACTGCGCCGCATTGTGCCGCGGCATCCGGCAGAATGCGCAGACCGGTGAAGCCTCGCCGAAGGCGTGCGCCAACCGCATTTCCCGTTGTTCGACTTCGAACGAACGATCCCGATACCAATCGCGCGCGAAGAGGGCGTTCCGTCAAGCCGTTTCGCCCTACGCCGTAGATGCTCAGTTCCCTCGGCTGAATGGTGCCTCGCAACTCCTTCGGCGGCCTGTAGAATTCAGATGTGGTCCTGGTCCATAACGTTTCGAAGCGGTACCGGCTGTATCCGCGGCACGGATCGGCATCGAGGTTTACGGCACGAACACGCGTCTGGAGCATGTGGCGTTGGGCGACTTTCAGCCGGAAGATTGTGGATTTTCGCATGGAGTGCTGGCTCACACCGCAGGGGTATACGCTGACCGTGGCTACACAGAATGCCGACGGCACCAGCCACGACTGGCTGGATGATGCCATCGCCTTCGAAGTGGCGGACCGACGGTCGCCTGCCGGGGTCGCGAATTTGAGGGCACGAGTGGAATGGCGCGTGTCGCGGTAAAGGTACATCCCCGCGCGAAGCGGACGGGCGTTACGGGGCGGCTAGGCGATGCCTACAAGCTGGACCTGGCGGCGCCGCCCATCGAAGGCAAAGCGAACGAAGAGTGCAGGCACTTCTTCGCTGAAGTGGCGGGTGTGCCGCTGGCGCGAGTGCGCATTGTGACCGGACAGACCGGGCGCCTGAAGGTGGTGGAAGTCGAGGGACTCGATCAGGGAGAACTGGATGCACGCCTGAGAAGTCGAATCGCGTAGGGCTCTGCCTTGCTCAAGCACCAAGCGGCAGTCCGCGCTGGGCGCGCCGCACAAAGGCAGGCGAGGAAATCTTTACTGTCTCCCTCCAACCCAGCTCGACGGGTCCGGCCTGACCGCCGGTCCGTTGCAAGTCGTCTTCCCTTCTCTCTTAGATATTAGGGCTTTGATAGCTTAAATAACATAATTGTTTAATACCTTAGTAGATTGAAGTCTTAATACCAAATAAATTTAAGCCTTTAATACCCCGAATAACCGTTCACCCGCACCTGGTAGGTCTTCGATTGATCACGGCGCGGAATCCAAACTGCTCATATAAAAAGCGAAGAGTGGGGCGATAGCCGTACGGGTACAGCCGTAGTAACCCAACGCCATCCTCTTGTTTCAAATGCTCGG
>JAGWQP010000357.1 GCA_028876805.1 Acidobacteriota bacterium
CCGGGCTGAGAGCCAACCGATCCGAACGAACTGCGGCTCCCCCGCCCGCCGCCGAATCCGGACGAAGCGAAACGGCTGGCCACACCGCTATTGGGATAGGGGACGCCTAACCGGTGCCCGGGATCGTGCACCCAGTTTCCGCCGCGGAATCCGCCGCCATAGTAGCCGCCGCCATAGAACCGACCAAAGCCGTAGTGGTTGAAAAAGTAAGGGCGCTGAAAAACGCTGAACGAGAACCAATTCGGCCCCCAGCCCCAGCCGCCCCAGCCGAGACCGCCGAAGAAGGCGTTGATGTAGATGCCGGGACCGAACCCGAACCCGAAGCCAATCGCCGGGTAGTAGAGTGGCGGATAGTAACCCCAGATCGGCGGGCCCCAAATGTATTCCGGATTGTAGTAGGGCACGTAAACCACCGCAGGATTAGCCGGCTGGATGGCGATGGCGGTTTGGCCGTTCTCGGTCTCAGTGGTGACGGTCTGTTGTGGGTTCGAACCCAGTCTGCCCGCCGCCTGGGCTCGCGCCCGCAGCCTCTGCACGGCGTTCATCACGTCGACCTGTTCCGCGAGAAAAGCATTCCCCAGGTCGGTGGTCCATTGAATGTCGGAATTCAATCGATTCAGCACATCCGGGAAGACCACCAGGGCCTGGATACTGGCATCCCAATTCTGCTGACGGGCCGCGTCCACCAGTTGTGGTCCTTGCAGGTTTCGATTTTGGGCTAGCCACTGCGCCGCCTCCACCACCTCCAGAGGATAAGTCGAAGCCACCAGGACTTGGCTGAGTAGAGAGTCGGGATAGAGCGCGATGGGCGCGAGCAGCGCGTCCAACTGCTCTGGACTCAATAACTGGGCCGGTGGAGGGGCATTTTGCGCGGGGGGCACGGGTGGCTGTGCCATCAAAAGCGCTCCGACCGGAACCAGCGCCAGCGAGCAAACGATGCTCACCGCCTGCCGAAAAAGTTTGCCGAGTCGCGCCGTCATCTTCCGCCTCCGATCCACTGGCGACGAAGGCACGCCCCAGACCAAACTTGAACTCTTTGATTCGGGGTCAGTTACGCTGAAGCAACGGGTCCCAAAGGTGGCCCAATACCACCACCTGGTGGCCCGAGGCGGCCAGAGGAATTGCGGGGTTGGCCTGGTCGGCGGCCTTATTTTTGGTTTTCGGCCGACCGCTCAGCCAGGCGGGCGCCGCGCAAGATATCGCCCAGCGCATAGTTGCCTTCGTGGCATGCGTACTCGTAAATCGGCTTGTCGGTCGCCGGCCAGGTGTATTCGCCGGTCCAGGGTTTGTCCCAAGTATTGGGGTCTTCTACCGTGAAGCGATAGAGAAGCGTCTTGTTGTCGACCCGCGTAAAGCGCTCAACCACGTGCAAGTCTTCGGTTGCCCCACGAAACCGCGTTTTGTCGTTGAAATTCGTGGTGTCCACCACGAGCGTGTCGCCTTCCCAATGACCCACCGAGTCGCCCATCCAGCGTCGGATGTTCTTGGGAAGGTGCTCGGCGTTCATGCGGATGATGCGCGCGTCATGCACCATCTCGGTGAGGATCAGGATCGAGTCCGGCGTCTCGACGATCTGGTGCAAATCGTTATAGAAGTAGTCGGGCAGCGCGGGCGGACCGGACGTGGAACCGAATCCGAGCAGGCAGCGCTCGCCGAGCGGCCGTTGCTCTGGGTTGTCGAAAGCGCCGGGCGGCTCCGCGGTGGGATCGTTGTTTTCGCGCTGGTCCGAGGTCGGCGTGGCCCGGAGAGCGGCGAGGCGTTTTCGTGCAGCCTCGTTATAGGGAGGCACATGGCCGTCGGCCGGATCGACTACGAGCGAGGTTCGAATCTGCCCGTCCACCACGGTGTACACCGTCCCCTGGTTCAACCAGAAGCGGTTGTAGCCGCCGACTGCGCCGCCGCCAGCCCTTTCCAGGATTTCGAAGAAGGATTTCGGCTGCGTGTTGACGCCGCCGACAGGAGGCGCGGGTCGGTCAGCCTTGTCGGGCTTGTTGTCCTCGGCTCGGCGGGCAAGTTCCGCTTTCAGCTTAGCGTCGGCAACTTCCTTGGTCAGAAAAGGCGGATCGCCCGGCAGCCGCTCGAAAGGCGTGACGGTGGCCAAGTCGTAGGTGCCTTGGAGATCTGGATGACCATCCGCCAGGCGGGGCGGCGAGTAGGGCTTCCCCGTCTGGCCGATGATGGGAACGGCCGTTAAGGTCATGCAGGTGAAAGCCACTGCGATCCATCGATTGCGTATCATGATTCCTCCTCGACTCCCACTTTGAACTATTATCCCTCCGCCGGTGTGGTCGGCGGCAGCTTCGGCACAAAAGACGAGAACCCCGTAGGTCAGCCGCTACTTCCTCTCCGGCCTGGCGGCTTCGAAGCGAATCTCTTTGAGGACCTCGCTCTTGGGAGCCAGTTCCATGGAACCAGCGGGAAACTGGTTCACGGCGAGAATCTCGGCCAGAATATCCGCGACTCGCTCGCGCTTGAGGCGTCCGGGCGAGTCCGCGGGCATCGAGGTACGGATGCGGTCGAACAGATCGCCGACCGTCAGCCCGTTCCAGTTCGACAGAAACTCGCCCCCCATGAGGGGAGGCGCCGATTCCCCGCCGTTCAAAGCCAGTCCATGGCAGGATGCGCAATCCTCGGCGTACGCAGCTTGGCCACGCGAAGCCTGCTCGGGGCTATACACGCCGTCCCACACCGAACGGGAAGGTTCGGCCCGGGCGATGAGAACGAGAAGGCCCACGGCCGCCCCGATCGACAGAATGGTCCTACTCGGATGGGAGACTGTAGGCAATGTACTCACCCGAATAGGCGCCGCCGCTGACGGCAACGACGATGTATTGCTTCCCGTCCACCATGTAGGTCATCGGCGAGCCGCTTTGCGGCGCCGGCATGTACACCGCACCGGCCTCCTTGCCGGTTGCCTTGTCGTAGGCGCGCAGCATCGCGCCGCGCGGATGCGTGACCGAGGTGATTTGGCTGTCGCCCAGGATCACCAGCGTTTTGGTGACCACCAGGCCGACGCTGCCGGGCTGGCCGGTGTTGGGAATGTTCATGTCCTTGAGAATATGGTGATTCCGGATGGCATCCGGCGTCTCGCCATACGGCACCTGCCACTGGATATCCCCGCGGTCCAGGTTGATCGCCGAGATCACGGCATACGGCGGCTTGATGATCGACAACCCGTCCACCGTCAGGCCGCCTACTTGCGGGGCTGCCGGCCTGGCCGGAGCCGGCCGCGCCGGGCGCTGCGGCGCATCAGCGGCGGTGCCGAAACCGGGCCCTTCGGCGACCACGAAGTCCGTGTCGTTTCTGCCCATCACGTAGCGGATGTCGGAGAATCCCGCCGGCGGAATGCGCATCGAGATGGGAGTCACGGCGGACTGATTGGCTTGGGCGTAGACGATATGCGTTTCCGGATCGTACCCGGCTCCCGGCCAGTTGGTGCCGCCGCTGGCGTTGCCCAGGTTGATCGCCGCAAGCAGGCCCTTGGGATCGCCGACGATAGGCGGGAGGAACATCGGGCCGGTCTTGTAGCGCGAGATATTGTCGCGCGCCTGAGCGCGCATCTCGGGCGTGAAGTCGATCAAGTCGTCAGGCACCTTCATGAAGTTGCGCGCATACGCCGGCGGCTTGGTTGGGAAAGGCTGCGTGGGCGAAGTCTTTTCGCCGGGCACGTCGGATTGCGGCACCGGCCGCTCCTCGATCGGCCACACTGGCTGGCCGGTCACGCGGTCAAACACATACAGGAACGCCTCCTTGCTCGGCAGCGCCACCGCCTTGATCGCCTTGCCGTCGACGTTGACGTCGGCGAGGATTGGCGCCGAGGAAAGATCATAGTCCCAGATGGGGTGATGCACGATCTGGTAGTGCCACTTGCGCTTGCCCGTCTTCAGATCGACGCATACGAGGCTTTCGGCGAAAAGATTGTTGCCCGGCCGCTCGCCGCCGTAATAATCCGAGGTGGGGGTCTCGACCGGCAGGTAGACCAAGCCGAGGTCTTCATCCACCGTCATCTGCGTCCAGACACCCGTGTTGCCGTTGGACGCCCAGGAGTTGTTCTCCCAGGTATCGTTGCCCAATTCGCCCGGGCGTGGAATGGTGTTGAAGGTCCACAACAGCTTGCCGGTATGCACGTCGAAGGCGCGCACCAAGCCTTTGGTGTTGTTGTGAGTGACCACGGTCATGCCTTCCTTGAAGGAAGAGCCCACGATCACCACATCCTTTACCACCAGAGGCGTCGAATGCAGCCCGGCTTCACCGGTTTCGAGATCGATCTGCTGTCCGGTGCCGGTCACCATGCCGGCCTTCAGGTCGACGATGCCGTCCTTGCCAAACCCGCCGATCGGCTGGCCGTTGCGGGCGTTGAGTTCCACCAGGCGGTAGCCGGTGGTCACGAAGACGACGCGATCGTCGCCACGGCCATCGGTCCAATAGGAGACGCCGCGTCCGGACAACTGGCGGGGCGCGATCGCCGCGCGCTTGCCTTCGCGCAGGCTGTAAACCCAATTAATTTCGCCGGTCTTGGCATCGAGAGCCACCACATCCCGCCGCGTGCCGGCGGTTGTGTAGATCACTCCCTTGACCATGAGCGGCGTGCCTTCCAGCTTGTATTCGGAGTGGGTTCCGAAGCTGTCGGTTTTGAAGCGCCAGGCGACTTCGAGCTTGTTGAAGTTGGAGGCATTGATCTGGTCGAGGGGCGAATATTTGGTGCCCTTCAGATCGGCCGTATAGTACGGCCACTCGCCGTTCTTGGTCGAAGGCTGGCCGCCGGACTGGCCCCACGCCGCAGCTGCCGCCGAGAACAGCACGATCGGTAACACCAAGGTTGTCTGGATTGTGCTCTGATGCATCTTTCGCTTCTCTCCCCCTTCCCTACTGTGGCGGTTCTGCCCGCCTTTTGAGCGGCGGGACCTGTTATTTGACCGAGACCTTGACGAATGCGTTGGTCCAACAGCACTGGAATCCGCGACCGCCCTTGCCAGTCCAGTCGTTGGCTACCAGGTACAAAACATACTCTCCGGGTTCACTGAACGTCGCCGTAGTGGTGGCCTTCCCGCCGAAGCCCGAAGCCTCGACTCCCGCCGTCTTTTCGACCGGCACCTTCGCATTACCGAACGCAACCGCGCCCGGGCCGCGAAATTTACTCCACGCCAGCGTGACGGGCGGCGTCTTCGGCTTCCGCATACCGGGAATCAGTTTGGCGTCATCGGAGGCAAACACGGTCAGCTCGAGCGGCTTCGACACCGCAGCCTGGAGCGGAACGGTGATCGGACGCGGGCCCTGGACCGAACGGTCCCCCTCAAAACGGACGACTGGCGGCGTATTCCCAGTCGCATCCTTGAACGGTTCCACTTCCCACAGCGGACTGAGGCCTACCGGAATAGCGGTGGTCTGGCCGTTGGCAGTCAACGTCCAGGTGAGCTTCTGATCGCCGAAATCCTTCGGCACCGTAATGGTGAAAACACCCCATTGCCGCCCCGCAAGGAAGTGCGTCGGCTGACCCCGGTCGGGACCTCCCGGCTCAATCCGGTTTTCGGGACCGATCGGAATGTCGAGCTCCTGCTGCTGATTGCGATTGTAGTAGCCGAGCAGAATGGAGTAGGTGCCGTCGGGATTCTGAAACCAGCCTTCAAAGGCGGCCGTGACACTCTGCCCGGAGTTGTGGAAAGGCTCGAGCGGGAGGTTCTGCGCCCCGAGCCTCGCCGCGCTGGCGAGGACGATTACCGCATACAGACTTGGACTCCCTAGCCTTCGTCTCGCCATTGCCATCGCCAAAATCTCAAGCTCCGAACGTCAGCGGGAGGCGACGGTTGCCGCTTGCTTGGGTTTGTGCTCGTCCAGCCACTGCTTGTACTCCTCATCGCTGAGGTAGGTCACATTCACCCAAGCGTGCGCCATCTCATCGACCGTTCGATCGCCCCAGCCGACCCATTGGTTCGGATCCGGATTGTTCCGGTTGGCCGCCGTATTGTCGTGCCAGGCCGTGACGTGAATCACCGTGCCTTTGGGCAGAACCGGAGCGGCATCGTCGGCATAGATATAGTTGATCATCCAGTTGAAGCTGAAATGATCCACGTAGCTCAGCATCTCGCGCCGGCCGTCCGGCAAGATGGCTTCCATCGACATCGCCTTGCCGCGCAAGTGCATATGCGGCTGGAAGTTTTCCAATCGAGCGGCCTGCTTCAACGTGTGGAATCCTTCGGTCTCCTCGAGCGAATTCGGCGGGATGTCGAGCAGCGCTCCGCCGTCCGTGATCGCGGTCGCGTTGAACGTCATCAGGCGCGTGCGATGCTGGGGCTCTTGGCCTTTCGGATACAGGTAGACGCCCAGTTCGGCGTGATCGCGAATCTCGTCGCCCACGGCATGCAGGTGGAGTTCCCACCAGATGTGCGCGCCCGGCAGCAGCAGTTTCCCGGAATTGTTCCGGTAGACATCGAAGTTTTTCCCAATCGCCCACTCCATGAGGAGGCCAGGGCCCGCATTCGGATCGAGATCGTCGGCTCCTTGCGCGCCCGGTTCGTCCTGCTGAAGCCGCGCCAGAACGTGATGCATGATCTTGCGCCCTGCGGGCGTGCCGGGACGGATCTCGACCGCACGCACCCACCGCGCTTCAGTGATCGGAACCGAGGTGAGCGGCTTGAACCAGACGTCCTGGCCGTGCGCCGGCATCGTGTAATCATCCGACTTCAGCACTAAATCCGGCTGCCCGAACTGGCTGGCCAGGTGCCAGCCGTCGTAGTCAGGCCACTGCTTGGCCGGCGGCATGTCCTTCGGATCGCCCATGGGGGCGCCCGTATCAACCCAGTGCACGAGGGTCGCAATCTGATCGTCCGACAACGAAATGTCATTGGCGAAATGCTGGATGCCAACGGTCTTGTCGATATGCCACGGCGGCATCTGCCGCGTGAGGACGCGCTCTCGAATGGCCTTCGCCCAGGGCCGTGTCTCCTGGTAAGTCACCAGAGACATCGGCGCCATGGAACCCTTGCGGTGGCAATCCTGGCACTTGGCCTGGAGGATGGGCGCCACGTCTTTGGTAAAAGTAACCGTTTTGTCCGCCAAGGCCGCCGCCATCGACGAACCAGCGATGACAAACCCGCCCACGACCAGCGCACTGGCCTTCATGATTTCCCTCATGATCCGTTCCTTTTCCGACTCGTCCGGTTACCTATCGCTCGGTAGGTATTCTATTTCGCGCAGCAAGTCTTGTCAAGGCCCGCCGTGGCTACCAGCGCCTCACGCTTACGTTCGTTTCGGCCACAAAACGCCTTGATCTTTCTTCGTCACGGGTCCCATTCCTTTGTAGACGAACTTCTGGATGCGCTGGCCGCGGTAGGTCTCGGTGGTGTAGATGTTGCCCTTCGAATCGGTGGCGATGCTGTGCACGGCATAAAACTGGCCGGGCTGACGGCCGCCATCGCCGAAGCTGGTCACGACCTCGAGCGATTGCCGGTCGAGAATATGCACCTTCTCGTTGGAGCCGTCAGCCAGATAGATATACTTCTGCTGCGGATCTTTCGAGAAGGCAATGTCCCACACCGCGCCATCGCCGAGTGTTTCTTTAAAAAGGATCTGCTCTTTGACGAAAGTCCCATCTGGTTTGAAGACTTGTATGCGGTCGTTGACGCGATCGCAAACATAGAGGAGGCCGTCGTCGGAGAGCTCGGCACAATGGACGGGATTGCGGAACTGCTGCGCCGGCGGGGCCAGGGGGTCATAGCGCGGCATCGGCGAATCATCGGGCTTGTGGCCATACGCGCCCCAGTAGCGCTTAAAGGCTCCGCTATCGGCATCATAGACGATCACGCGCCGATTGCCGTAACCATCCGCGACGTAGACTTCATTGGTCTTGCGATCGACGAAGATCTTCGCCGGCCGGCCGAGGTTGGCGGTGTCGTTGCTGCCCCTGCTCTCGCCGGACTTGCCGATCTGCATCAGGAATTTGCCGTCCTGGGCGAACTTCATGATCATGCTGTCGTGATAAAGCGGCGGTGCCCCCGGCGGGCGTTGTCCGCGGCCGGCCCCTTCGCGCGGGCCGCCCAGGGTCTCCTCGGCGGGAACGCCCATGGTGGCGGCATTGCCCCCGATCCACACGTTGCCTTTGTAATCGACGGTGATTCCGTGATTCGACGCCGGCCAGACATAGTTGGGGCCGTCTTGGCCGCCCCAGCTGGCGAGCAGATTGCCTGTCTCATCGAATTCGAGAACCGCGGGTGCGGGCGCACAGCATTCCGCCTCCACCACGCCCTTCTGCCGCTTGGGGCCAGGCGGATTGGCGACGGCGTAATTTTCCATGGCTTCGAGCGACCCTTGACGGTGAATGATCCAGATATGGTCGCGCCCGTCGACTGAGACTCCGATGGTATTTCCCATGACCCAGTGATTGGGCAGCGGCTTCGGCCACATGGGATCCACTTCAAATCGGGGCGCCTGCACGGCGGCGGCTTCGACGGCGGCCTTCCGTTGGAATACCGACGACCCGATACCGAACGCAATAACGAAGCCCACCAGCATCGCGCCGATTGAGAGTTTACGCTTCATAGTTTTCCTCCTCCAGTGCTCTGGATCGATTTACTTCGCCCCGTAGCCCGCTGGCACCACTTTGTGCGAATCGATGCGCACCACCAAGTAGGCAATCTGCGGCCCTCGATCACGTGGCAGACCTCGGTGATCTGGCTGTGCCCGACCGAACCCCCAGTCGTCGTGGCTATGGTCGTCGCGCGATCGACGGCACCCACGCCCCCGTTGTATTCGCCGTTAGTGCTGACCACGCGAATGGCCTGGTCGCTCACCGCAACCGAAGCCGTCTTTTCGATGGTCGCTTCGACCCCTCGGTTCCGCATGGCCGGCCTCCATAGGATTTTCAGGCGAGTATACATCAGGAAATCGCGGAAAGCAAAAGGTCTGGCGCCGGAAATTCTACCGATCGACCGGTCTATCGTGTAAGATGAAACGCAAACGCCCATTCGAGAGGAGCAGAG
>JAGWQP010000358.1 GCA_028876805.1 Acidobacteriota bacterium
CCGCTAACTCGCGCAAAGCTGTGTCGAGCAGATCCCGATCTTCCCGATCGTGCCGACCGCCGGGAAAAGACCAGTGTCCGGACCAAGGGTCTTCCTCCCTCTCCGTGCGGCGAATGAGGAGCACGCATTCTTCTGGTCCCTGAGCATGTACAATCGCAACAGCGGCTTCGGGTTCAGGCATCTCTCTTCAGTATGGCTCGAAGCCCGAGCCTCTACCGGTTCGGTATACTTCACGCACGCCGCGGACCACATCACACCATCGACTGGCGCGAGTTCGGACCGACGCACCGCAAGGCACAGCGCCGACCGGCTTACAACGGCGAACGATGGTAACCTTGGGCTCTCCTTTCCAGCTCATAACGGAGTTGAGTCAGGGTATAGGCGTCCGCAGAAAGGTCACGTTCTTCAGCCCGAGCAGCTCGGGCGCAAACCGAGCCTTGGTCAGACTGATCCAGACGCCCGCGAAAATGTTCGTCAACCACACGCTCCACCATGGCCAGCCGGCTCTCGTCTACGGGTCGCACCTCGAGGGGAAGTTCGGACTCCGTACGCCCATATTCACCCAGGTAAAATTCGTAAAACCAGGGGCCAAGCTCCTTGAGCCGTTCGCGCGCGTCCGCGCTCGAAGCCCTGGATTCTAGCGCCGATCGAAGTCAGAAGCCGCCTGATCCAGTGTGAGGCCGGGTCCTATTCAGGCAGCTCCGCCGCCGGGAGCGTAGGCCTTCCAGAAAGCCTCGACCACGCGTTCCGGCATGTCCGGCGGCAGCCGCGTGTGCATCATACGGTGGTAAAGAATCGGACCGAGCAACAGGTGTAGAGCGAGGTCGAGATCCACATCGCCGCGCAATTCCCGCGCGGCAATGGCGCGTCGGATCAGCTGCTCGAGCCGGGTACGGCGCGGTTGTTCGATTCGCTCAGCCCACGTTTTCAGAAACGCCGGATTGCGGGAGGCATGCCCGAATACCTTCGGCATGATGTTCATCAGCACGCGCGGACGAGGGTCTTTGGCCAAGTGCCGCAGGAACTCGATCAGGCACGCCCGCGTGTCGCCCGACTCCAGCACTGGCAGCCTAGATTGCAGATGGCTGATCGCCTCCAGACAGAGCGCCTCCTTGCTCTCCCAGTGTTTGTAAATGGTGGCTTTGCTGACCCCCGAAGTCTCTGCGATTGCGTCCACGCTCAAGCCGTCAATGCCGCGTTGAGCGATGAGCTTCAGCGCTACGGCCAGCACTTCCTCGTGAGCGCGGGCGCTTGGTCGCCGGGGCATACTGATCAAAGTTGGATCTTCGAGAACAGGTAGCCGCCGACACCCAGTAACAGAAGTGTAATGGCGCCCAACACTGCCAGGTCCATAACCGCCCCGAACTGTGAGGCGCTAGCGCCGAACGCCACGCGCATGCCGTCGACACCATAAGCGAACGGATTCACTGCCGCGACAATTTGCAAGGCGCGAGGAACGCCGTTCAGCGGAAATAGTGCGCCCGACAGGAAAAAAAGCGGCATGATCAGGAAGTTCATCACCAGCTGAAACGCCTGGAAGTCCGACAACACGGACGCGATCGCCGTACCGAAGGCGGTGAACATGATCGCGATCAGGGCCATGAACACGAACGCGAACGGCCATGACGCGAAACTCGCCGCACGAAAGCCGGCCACGTAACAGATCGCCACCACGATCAGACCCTGCACAAGCGACACGGTCGCGCCTCCGCAGGTGCGTCCGATCATGATCATCATCCGCGGCACGGGTGCCACCAGAGTCTCTTTCAAAAAACCGAACTGACGGTCCCAGATTAGCTCGATGCCCGAGAACACCGCCGAGAACAGAATCGTCATGCCGATTACGCCCGGCGCCAGGAACTGAAGGTAATTGCCGGCGCCTGCCCGACGGAATATCGGGCCGAAGCCAAAACCCAAGGCCACTAGAAAAAGCAACGGCTGGCCGAGTGAGCCGACGATGCGGGCGCGCGAGCGGCTGTACCGCTTCAACTGCCGGATCCACAAAACATAGACGGCGTTCATCGGCGTCCTCCCCTCCACATTCGCGACATCTGGCGCATCTGGTCGATGCTGCCCGCGATTTCGTCACGAATCGTCGAACCGGTCAGCGCCAGAAAGGCCTGCTCCAAGGTCTGGGTGCTGGTTCGCCTCTTAAGGTCTTCGGAGGTTCCTTGCGCCACGATCTTGCCATGATCAATGATGGCGATGCGTTGCGCCACGCGGTCAGCCTCTTCCATATAGTGCGTCGTGAGAAACACCGTCACCTGTTCCTCATGGTTCAGTTTCTGAACGTGAGCCCAAAGGTGATTCCGCGTTTGCGGATCGAGGCCGAGAGTCGGCTCATCCAGAAACAGGATTTTAGGGGTGTGGAGCAGGCCGCGGGCAATCTCAAGACGCCGTTTCATTCCACCGGAAAATTGTTTGACCGGATCGTCGCGGCGCTCCCACAATTCGAACAGACCGAGCAGCTTTTCGATACGCTCCTTCCGCGCCTTGCGCGGCACCTTGTAAAGGATGCAATGCAGCTCCAGATTTTCATACGCCGTCAGCTCATCGTCGAGACTGGGATCCTGGAAAACGATGCCGAACCGCTTGCGCACTTCGTGATGGCTGATCGACGGGTCGAGGCCATCCACTTCTACTGTGCCACTGGTCGGTTTGAGCAGTGTAGTCAGCATCTTGATTGTGGTGGTCTTACCCGCGCCGTTCGGCCCCAGAAACGCGAATACCTCGCCCTGGTCGACCTCGAAGGAAATATCGTTGACAGCCGTGAAGTCGCCGTATTTCTTTACCAGGTTCTCGACTCGAATCATCGACCCGCTCCTGGGCTATACTAAACCGTTTAGTTTACAAATAGCAAGCCGACCGACACCGTCGGCACGATCGGTGGATCTCGGCGGTATTGGTCGTCGGGGGGGTGGAGGCGGCGGGCCCGGGCCGATTCAGACGCCGTCGAGTTCGTAACTGAGCGCCCGTTCCAAGCAGGGCACGCAAATAGTGGCGACGACACCGGCCCCTTCGCGCTGTTGGTGTCTTGTCTCCCGCTGGCACGAGGCACAATACCGGAAGATTTGGGGCCAGGCTGGGCTTATCCGCGTTTCAAGCGAGGCGCTCAACCCTCGTCCTCCTGTCGCTCTCATTGTGCAGCGGGTGCCCGCTGATGTCGAGTCCGATAGGTACCAGCTCTGGTACCTTTCCGCGCATTCGTTTTCCGTCGCAACCAGCCCGCGCATCCCGGAAGGGAGCCGAAAAAATCCGCCCGGGCCATGCGAGCAGCCGCGGCTGAGCGGTCAGGTTCAATTTCTGGCTGTGCCAAACGGCAGCCCCAAAGACACCGGTCTTAAGGATGCTCTGGTGGGAGACCAGGCAGGCCGGTCGAGCAATCATGCGTCCTTTGGGCGTCAATCGGAAGGGCCAGGGGACGGTTCGCGGTACCAGAACTTTTTGGACGGAATTCTGCTGAGCGGGCGCAACTTGCACCAAATTACGTATAATTTCCAACGGCCTCGGTTCGCTCTGGAAATCGTCGGGACATCATGACAAACCACGAAATTGCCTTTGAAATGGCTACTTCCAGCATTCGGTTCGGCGCCGGCGTTACGCGAGAAGTGGGTATGGATTTAGCGGATTTCGGCACCCGGCGGGCGTTGGTCGTGACCGATCCGCGGTTGCGCCAGACGAGGCCGGTCGAGACGGTGGTGGAATCGTTGTACGAAAACCATATCCCCTTCGTTCTCTACGATCGTGTGCGCGTGGAGCCGAACGACGAGTCGTTCCAGGACGCCATTGCCTTCGCCCGCGAGTCGCCGTGCGACGCGATTGTCGCCGTGGGCGGAGGCTCAACCCTGGACACCGCCAAAGCAGTCAACCTGTACACCACCTATCCACCGGCTGATTTCCTCGATTACGTCAACCCCATCATCGGCAAGGGGCTGCCGGTGCCGGGCCCGCTCAAGCCTCTGATCGCGATTCCCACCACGGCGGGCACTGGCAGCGAGACCACCGGCGTCGCCATCTTCGATCTCAGCAAAATACACGCCAAAACCGGCATCGCCAGCCGCCGCCTGAAGCCCACCTTGGGCTTACTGGATCCGGAAAACACAAGGACCCTACCGCCGTCAGTGGCCGCCGCGACCGGGCTCGACGTCCTCAGCCACGCCCTGGAATCGTTCACCGCCCTGCCCTTCTCGGAACGCCTGCGCCCGGAGCGGCCGGCGATGCGGCCGGCGTATCAAGGCTCCAATCCGATCAGCGACATCTGGGCTCTCCAGGCCTTGCGCATGGTTGCCGAGTACCTGGTGCGAGCCGTCGAGGACCCTTCCGACGATCAGGCCCGCGCCCACATGATTCTGGCGTCTTCTTACGCCGGAGTCGGGTTCGGCAACGCCGGCGTGCACCTTCCGCACGGGATGTCCTACCCGGTTTCCGGCATGGTCAAGAGTTATCGGGCGCCGGGGTATGCGGTGGAGCATCCGCTGGTTCCGCACGGGTATTCGGTCATTCTGAACGCCCCAGCGGTTTTTCGTTACACTGCCTCATCGAATCCCGATCGTCACCTGGAGGCAGCGCGAGCGCTGGGCGTTGACGTTGCCGGCTGCCGGCGCGAGGACGCCGGCCGTATCCTCTCTGAGCGCATCCTTTGGTTCATGGAGCGGTTGAAGGTTCCCAACGGGCTGCGGTCGGTTGGCTTCACCAGTTCGGATATTCCCGCTCTGGTGGAAGGCACGCTCCCCCAGCATCGTGTCACCAAACTCGCACCACGTCCGGCTGGACCCGAACAGTTGAGCCGCCTGTTCGAAGAAGCGCTGGTCGCCTGGTAGCGGTATTGTTTCCGCTGGCGGCCTAATTTTCGTGCGGGGTCAAAGGCTTGATGAGGCGGGGGCGGTTGTCAGGCTCTTCGGGTTTACGCCGGCTCGCGAACTTCAGCAATCGCGCCCGCACGTCGTGGTATTCGGAGGTACTCACAACGTACTCCTTGCGGCCCGGAAGAATCTCCTGGATCTCCTTTTCTGCGTTCCGGATGCGATCGCCGTCCATGGGGTGGGTGGAGAAAAGCCTCGACACGGCCCCCGGCTTGCGACGGGAAAGCGCCTCTAGTTTCTCGAAGATGCTGATGGCGCCGTTGGGGTCGTATCCGGCCGCATACATATATTGCAGCCCCAGGTAGTCGGCTTCGGATTCATCTTTGCGGCTGAAGCTTAGAAATGTCATGGGGATGGCTAGCCCACCGGCCTGTCGCGCCGCCACGCCGGCCCAGCCGCCCAGCAGTACGCTCAGCGGGACGGTCGCGATGTTGGCGATTTGCGACTTCGTCGCCTGGCGCGTCATATGGCGTGCCGCCACGTGGGCGATCTCGTGCGCCACCGCGCCCGCGAATTCGTCCTCTTCTTCGGCCATCACAATGAGACCGGTGTTCACAAAGACGTATCCGCCCGGAAGCGCGAACGCGTTGAGATCGTCGGCCTCGATCACCTTAAAGCTAAACGGCACTTTGGCGTCGGAGTTTCGCACCAAGTTCTGACCCACGCGGTTGACGTACTCGGAGAGGATGGGGTCATCGTTGATCTTCGCTTCGCGCTGGACTTCCTGGGCCATCTGCCGGCCGAGTGCGATCTCTTTTTCCAGAGAGTAGAAGTTCACTCCCTTACCGACATCGCGATTGCCGATCTGGCCGGGGTCCTTCTTTTTGTCTTCGGCCCAGACCCCGTCTGTCACGATCGCGAGCAACAGAAGCGTAGAAATCGACCGCATCGATACGATCCTGACCCTATATTAACGTATCGTAGAAGAGATGGGTTTCGAAACGGGTAGCCGTACGGTCCAGCAAATCCCCCTTTGGGACCGGTACGCCCACCAGTTCCCGGTGCGGCAGAGGCTGACTTACCTGAACCACGCCGCCGTCGCGCCCTTGTGTAAACCGGCCGCCGACGCCATGAAACGTCTGGCCGACGACTGCCTGGAGTTCGGCAGCCTGCACTACGACCAATGGATGGCGGCCTACGAAGGGCTGCGGGTTTCGGCCGCACGGCTCATCGGCGCGGATCGGTCGGAAATTGCGCTGGTGAAGAATACCTCCGAAGGAATCGCCACCGTAGCCATCGGCCTCGACTGGAAACCCGGCGATCGGATGGTCGGCTTCAACGAGGAGTTTCCCGCCAACTTCTTCCCGTGGAAAAAGATGGAAGGACGTGGTGTGAGGATAACTTGGCTCTCGGTCAAGGATCCGCTCGATCGGATCGACGAAGCTTGCCGAGGCGCTCGCCTGCTTTCGATCAGCTTTGTGCAATACCTCAGTGGCTACCGCGCCCCGTTGCGAGCGATTGGTGAGATTTGCCGGAGGCACGGCTGTCTTTTCATGGTCGATGCGATCCAAGGCCTGGGCGCCTTTCCGCTCGACGTCCGCGCGTTCGGCATTCATGCCCTGGCAGCGGACGGCCACAAATGGCTCCTCGGTCCGGAAGGCTGCGGCATACTTTACATCGACCGTGCGTTGCAAGACCGCGTAGAGCCAGTTGAAATCGGCTGGACCAACGTCGCCCACTACGCCGACTACGCCTCGCGCGACACCGCCCTAAGGCCGGACGCCGGCCGCTACGAATGCGGAACCCTAAACACCATTGGTTGCTATGGATTGCGCGCTGCGATCGAGTTTTTGCTGGAAGTCGAAGTAGCCCACATTGCGCCGCTGGTGCAAAACTTGGGCGATCGCATTGCAAACGGCGCCACCGCCAAAGGCTACCAACTCCTGGACGCGCGCACGCCCGAGACCGGCGCCGGCATCGTCAGCTTTCGAAAGCCCGGCGAGGAGGCGGGCGCGATTGTCCGCAAATTGCGTTCCGCGGGCATCACGGCGGCACCCCGCGCCGGTTGGGTGCGAACTTCACCTCACTTCTACATTCGCCCCGAAGAAATCGACCGCATGCTCGATCTATTACCGTAGAGTCAGGCGTTGCGCTGAAACAGATCGAATGTCTCAAACTCGCCGCTGAGCAGCCGGCGCGTGTCGTGGTATCCCAACCAGCGGGAGATCATGGTCGCGTAAACTCGGCGAAAATCGGTGGTGTAAATCAGATTGTCGCCCGCATCTAGTTTCGTCAGGCTAGGAATTCGACCGTAGTGGCCGCCTTTTACCGGTTTGCCGGCGACAAACATGAGATTGGCCGTGCCGTGGTCGGTTCCCAAGTTGACGTTCTCGGGAACCCGTCGCCCGAATTCCGAGAACACCATCACGACCACATCATCGGCGCGCCCGATCCGCTCCAAATCGCGGATGAATGCGGAAACCGCGTCGGAGGCGTAGGTCAGCAGGCGTTTGTGGGTGTCGTTCTGGAAAACGTGCGTATCAAAAGCGTTGTTGCGGTACGAGGTGTAATAGAGCCGTGTGGGCATGCCCGCGGCGATCAGTGCGACCACCTTGGGCAGATCTAGGCCCACGATCCCGTAGTCGACCGGGGAATGATATTTGGCCCAGGCTTCCCGTACCAGGGCCGAAGCGTCCTGGGCGCTCTTGGCCGTATCGAGCAGGAACCGTCGCGACGGGTTTTCGACCTTGTCGCTACTCGGGGTCGACGCCAGGACCTCGCCCTCTTCGTAGAACCTGTCTTGCGAAAACTTGTTTGGGTCGTCGAACACCACCGGGACGTGTTTACGGCTGCGCACGGCGAGCGACTGCCGCGTACCGATGTTGACGATATAGTTGGAGGGCGCCGCCGGGGCCATGGCATCCGCGAGGCGGCCGACCCAGCCGTACTCCTCGCCGCTGTTGGGCGCCGCGGTATGCCAGTACGCCATCGAGGTGAAGTGCGAGAACGAGGGGTTCTCGTACCCGCAGCCGTGAACGATAGCGAGTCTGCCCTCCTTATACAAGTGCTCGAAGCCGGCCATGCCCCCGCTGAAGCCGAAGTGATCGTCGAGCACGCGCAGCCCCTTTTTGGGGATGCCGAGATTCGGCCGGTGCTGGTAATAGGCGTCGTCGCCGTAGGGAACGAGCGTGTTCAAGCCGTCGTTGCCCCCGGACAGCTCAAGCACCACCAAGATCTTGCCGTCCGCCCGGCCTTGCGCCGCGAGCGCAGCGGCGGCTTGTGCGAACGCCTTTACGGGAATCGTGGCGCCCGCCGTCATGCACACGCCACAGGTGCCGGCACGCAACAAGTCACGTCGGCTGGAACGGGAAAAGGAGAAACGATTCTTCATACAAACCTCATCCCAATTGATACTCGGGCTGGCTCATCATCAGATGCAGAACCAGGCGCAGCGACTGCTCCATGTAGGTTCGGGCGACGGAGACCTCCGTGGTGCCCAAGTCTTGGTTGAGAAAGGCAATCAGCTTCTGGCGCGCTTCGTCGCCGGGGGGGACCCGCATGAAGCGATGGATCAGATAGTCGACCACCTCGGTGGTGTTTCGGAGTTGCCCTTCCAGGACCATACGCGATAAATCGATTTGGGCGGTCTCGCGTGGAATCGGCTTGACCCGCTCGATGGCCAGCTGCGAGCCGCGGAAACTGCCGTAACGCGTGTTGAAGTCCTCGTCCCGGTCGGCGCTTCTGTTGGATTCCGCTATATCCCCCGATTTGGCGTCATCTTTGGTCGCCGTCGTAATATCCAAGCCTTGCCGGATGCGCTCGGAAACTCGGCGAATTTCTCCGCCGCCGGTGTACCGGTCCGGCGGAAGAAAGCTGATGTCGGGAAACAACACGTCGCGCGCGAAATTGGCGCGTTCGAGCAGCAGGCCTGGGGTGATCCAGCTCTGGCCCTGGGCCCAGCCGGCCACCGTCGGCGGCGCGAAAAGCTGCTGACCCAAAGCGCCGGTCACGAGGTTGAAATCGGGAACTCCTGGGATGCTCTTCAAGCCCAGTTTCTTATAGGTGGTGACAGCGAGCTCAACCGGACTTTGGATGCGCGTACCCACCGACGGCAGGCTGTAGAAATCACGCGACAGAAAAATCTTCTCGACGAGCGGTGCAATTTCATAGTGGTTCTCGCGCAGAACGGAGCCCAATTGTTTTTGCAGCTCGGGCGAAAGATCCTGGCGGACGAAGTAGCGGTAGATTTTACCGGCGATGTAGTCGGCTGTGGCCGGCTGTTGCATGATGATATCGATCACGTCGACGCCATCAAAGCGGCCGGTATGGCCGAGAAACGTCTTCTCGCCGCCATCGTGCTGGTCCTGATTGACGACGAACTTCAGATCCACATAGTTCCAGCCGGTAAAAGCGCGCGCGGCCTCACGGATGTCCTTCTCGGTGTAGTGGCCGACACCCATGGTGAACAGCTCCATGATTTCGCGGGCGAAGTTTTCGTTGGAAGCGCCTTTGACGTTCACGCCGGCGTCGAGGAACGAGAGCATGGCCGGGTCTTGGGCCACCGCTACGGTGAGATCCCGAAAGTTGCCTAGCCCCTGCTTCTGAAACAGTTCCAGTTGGCCGAGCAGCTTGCGGTAGTCGCGGACCTTGGCTTCGTTGGACGCGAAATGACCGTGCCAGAAAAGCGCCATTTTTTCCTGGAGCGGCCGCTGGCTGGCAAGCATTCGGTTCGCCCACCAGTAGGCCACGCGGTTGGTCTCAAGAACGCTGGCGCGCAGCCAATAGAAAAACTCATCGACAATAGGCTGCAGGCGGCGGTTTCCGCCGGGCTTGACCTTGATGCCCAGCGCTTCGCCCTTTTCCTTGGCCAGGTCGGTAACGGCGGGACGGCTGGGAGGAAATGGTTCGAGTCCAGGGTCGCGGATTCCCGAATGCTCAAAGGGCGGCAAGTTGCTAACGTCGGTTCCCTCGAAGCGCACCAATCGCCTGACGGCCTCGGTCGGCGTCATTTTCGCGACCGCCTCGATTTCCTCCGGCGTACCCCCAAACCCGGCACGCTCGAGCAAATGCGCCGCGAAATCATTATTCCAATCCGCAGGGCCGATCGGGGCCAGGTCATTTTGCCACGCAACGGGCCCGGCCTTCTGGGCCCGAGCCGCCGGCGGACCGAACACGATCACCGCAGCGATGGCCCCAAGAATCCAAGAGGGCTTCGCTTTTCGAAGCAGGCTCATCAGTTCCCTCCCCTTCCGCGCCCAGCTGTCGGTGGACACAAGTATACAACCTGACGCGGGCGTTCGCAGGCTCTCGCGGGCTGGCTTAGGCCGGAACCGGGCGCAACCGATTCATCCACCAGGCCCACGCGACCACCAGCGCAAAGAATATCAAGCTCGTGATTCGGGCCGCGACTAGGTCGCGAGGAGGCGGCCCGGCAACATTGCCCCACCAGGCAGAGGTGAGAACCACCACTCCGATCCAGAAGCCGTAACGGCCCGTCGGCGTTTTCGCCCGTGTCGCGCGGCTGTACAAGACCACCGCCACTAACCAGAAGCCGCCCTCCACGGCCACCGTGGCCGGCAGGGAATTCCAGAGCCCCAATCCGTAAACCCGGTCGAGGCCCGGGGCGAGCGGCATGTCCCGGTGGTGGCTCGCAAAATCGAGCACCCAGTGACTGAGGACGGCGCCCGCGACGACGCCAGCGCCCCTGGCGGAGCGGCGCACCCGGAAGTATGCCAGGGCAAACACGGAAGCCCAAAGCCCATCCATCAACAAGCTGTGACTGTAGGGGACCTCGGAGATCACAACCGACTTCATCAGCGTCGGGCCGGCTACGCGAATCTCTACCCGTTCAAGCCCTACCATCAGGAAAAAGCACCACAACAGATCAGCGGCGAGGGCGGCCAGGACCAGTGTGCCGAGCGAAATGCCCGGAACGACCCGTTTTCCCGCCAACCCCACCGCTACGTGACCCACTAGCATTCCGTCACCGGTTTATTCGGCGATCCCGTGTCTTTTACGCAGCAGGCGAAGAAGCTCCCGCGCCTTGCAGTCTTGTTCGGAGTAAAACCGCGCTTTGGCGAATTCGTGGCGGTAAATGGCGTGTTGCATGCGCGCCAGGTTCGACTCGACCAACCGCTGCGCTTCGATCACCTCGTCGAGGGCTTCGGCGTAGGCTTGGCGCGGGACGCCGGGCGGCCGCATCTTCGTCAGGTCCAGGGCGGGAGCCTCCCGCCAGGCGGCCAACCACGCTCTCACAGCTGCCCCAAACAGGCCCAGGATTTCTCGAAGAGCAAAGCGCGCGTAAGCCGCCCGGCCGCGGCCGCGATGCTCTCTGGCGGCCTCATTGAAGGTGGCCAGCATCTCTGCGGAAAATAAAGCCCACTCACCTCTGGGATACATCCTCAGCAACCAGGCATAGGCGCGTGTCATGTTTCCTTCACGCCTCGCTCGCTCGAAGCCGTGACATCCCGGCCCGCGTCAATTGCCGCAATCGATCCAACTCCATCTCGAGTTGCCGGCGACCGGCAACCGTGAGACGGTACGCCTGCTTCTCCCTTGATCTGTCCTCTTGTTCGAAGCGCTCGATCGAGCGATCCTCCAACAGCCGGTGCAACGCACCGTACAGTGTCCCAGTGCTCAGCCGGACCCGCCCCTGGCTGAGCGATTCAATGTCTTTCATGAGGGCGTAGCCGTGCCGCGGCTGATCGGCCAGGCTCATCAGGATCAACAGAACCGGCTCGGTGAGGCGCCGGGCCTCATTAGGTTTTTCTACGACATGTCGCATGCCGACATATTAGAACAGGCCGCCCCGTCTGTCAAGCCTTCCTGGAATCGGCGGAATGGGTTCTATTGCCGGGCCAGCGCCTGGTCGAGATCGTGAATGATATCTTCGGGAGCCTCGATGCCCACCGACAATCGCACCAGGCTGTCGCGGATGCCCATGCGCTCGCGGTGCTTGGGAGAAACTTCGCGGTGCGAGCTCATCACCGGGTAGAGCATCATGCTATGCACGTCGCCGAGCGATGTGGCGCGCACCACCAACTGCAACGCGTCCATGAAGCGGAAGATCTCTTCTCTGCCCGCTTGCTTCAACTCAAAGCTGACAACCGCCCCGTACAGGTTGGCCGGAAACAGCCGGCGAATGGTGGCGGCATCGGGGTGCTCAGCAACCGCCGGGAAGTAAACGTGCTCGACGCGGGGGTGCGCTTGCAGCCAGGAGGCCACGCGGCAGGCGTTCGCGCATTGCCGCTCCATGCGCAACGGGAAAGTCTTGATGCCGCGCATCGCGAGGTAGCTTTCAAAGGGTCCGAGGACCGGGCCGATCGCGCGCGAAAGAGTGCGCAAGCTCTCAAGATGGGCCTCGTCGGTGACCACTACTCCGCCGAGCACATCACCGTGTCCCGCCAGATACTTGGTGAGGCTGTGCACCGTGAAATGGGCACCCAACTCGAGAGGCCGCGCAATCAGCGGAGTGGCAAAGGTGTTGTCGACGACCAGCGCCGCACCGGCCTCGCGTGCGATCTCCGCGACGCGATCCACGGGCGCCACGCGCAGCAGCGGGTTCGAGACGGTCTCGATGACGATGCAACCCGGCCGCGCCTCCACCACCCCCGTACGCAGCGCGTCCAGATTACAGACATCCACGAAGCGAACCGACACTCCCGTCGGTTCCAATACGTTCAACAGCAGGCTGACCGTAGCGCCATACAATGCGTTTGCCGCCACGACCGACTTCGGGCGATCGGCCAGCGCCGTCACTACCGCCATCTGGATGGCAGCCATCCCAGACGCGCACGCCAAGGCGCCCTGGCCACCCTCGAGCACTGTTACTAATTCCTCGAGCGCCGCCGTCGAGGGGTTCTCATACCGGCTGTAGCTGAATCCCTTCTCCTGCTGACCGAATACTCGGTCGAGCTGTTCCATCGACTCGTAAAAGAAGCTCGAAGCCGCATGGATCGGCGTGGTCACGGGAATGTGAGGCCCAGCTTTCTTGCGGTCTCCCGCGTGTACGGCCCGGGTGTGAATCCTCAAGGCGATTTCCTTTTCCACCGCACACCGGATTTAGTGTCCTCGAGGATGATTCCCTTTTCGAGCAACTCCTCGCGGATCCGGTCCGCGCGCACAAAATCCTTGGCTTTCTTGGCGGCCGTGCGTTCGGCTACCTTCAATTCCACCTCGGCGTCGGAAATCCCCGCGGCGGCCCTCGGCTCCAGTACTTCAAACACCGAATCGAACAGCTTCAACAGATCCTGGGCAGCCGGCACGTTACCGCCGCGGAACTCTCCCGAGTCCATGGCGCTGTTGGCGTCGCGGATGTATTCGAAGATCGCGCCCAGGGCCTCAGCCGTATTGAGGTCGTCATTGAGGCTGTCGGTGAAGCTCTTGCATGCCTGCGCGGTGCGTGCCGCCAGAACCTCATTGTGTCCCTCGGCATAGCAGTCGGTTTCCAGGCGCAGTTTGAAGTTGCGCAGCCGGTCGATCGCCGTGGCGGCGGATTTGAGGCCCTCAAACGTGAAGTTGAGGCCTTTGCGGTACGGCACCGAAGCCAGCAGATACCGGATGGCTTCGGGCGCATGGCCTTTGTCCAGTACATCGCGGAGAGTGAAGTAGTTGCCTAGCGACTTGGACATCTTCTGGCCTTCAACCATCAAGAACTCGGCATGCAGCCAGAACCGGGCGAACGGGGCCCCGGTCAGCGACTCGGACTGGGCGATTTCGTTTTCGTGGTGTGGGAAAATCAGATCGACGCCGCCGGCGTGGATATCCAGCGTTTCCCCCAAGTACTTGAGCGCCAGCACGGAACACTCTATGTGCCAGCCAGGGCGGCCGGGTCCCAGGGCCGTCGGCCAGAACGGCTCGCCTTCTTTGGGTGCTTTCCACAGAGCGAAGTCGCGCGCGTCAGCCTTTTCGTACTCGTCCACGTCCACTCGCGCGCCGGCGATGTTGCCGCTGAAGTCGTTATGCGACAGCTTCCCGTAGCCCGGGAAACTCGAAATCCGGAAGTACACCGAGCCGTCACTCGAGTAGGTGTGGCTTCGAGCGCCCAGCCGCTGGATCGCCTCGACCATATCATCGATGTGATCAGTAGCCGGTACCAGCCGTTCAGGCGTCTGTAGGCGCAACGTCTTGCAATCCTCGAGGAATTTCTCCGTATAGAGCGTCGTGTATTCCTTCAGGGATTTTCGTTGAGCCACGGCGTTGCGGATGATTTTGTCGTCCACATCTGTAATATTCATCACATGATCGAGCCCAAAGCCGTTGGCTCGCAACCACCTGCGGAGAATATCAACAAACGTGAAGGTCCGGAAGTTCCCGATATGCGCGAAGTCGTATACCGTAGGTCCGCAGGTGTACATCCGCACGGTGTTGTCTCGGGCGGGAGTGAACGCCTCCACTTGCTGGGAAAGAGTGTTATAAAACCGCAACATACAGAAACGGGATTTTCTAATCGTACCAAACCGTGTTTGTCTCACGCCCTGAACGCACTCGGCCCGATCGGAAGATTTGCTACACTTGGGAAGACCTGGCAGGTAAAAAGTTCTGGATCGTACACCTGAGCGAACGTCAGATCTTGTACTTGCACGGACGGCCTCCGAATTGCACCCCGCGGCCAAGTTTCTGTAACATTGCGAGAGAACCGAGAGGAGGCCTTCCCCGTGCCGAACACTGCCGACGACCGGCGCCGGAGCTTGCGTTTCGGAGTGCAGCTCTGCCTTCGCTACCGCCAATCCGAGAAGGGTGTCGAGCACCACTGGAGCGACGGGGTCACCCGTGACATGAGCAAGGAAGGCGTGGCCTTCAAAAGCCGCCGGCCTCTTCCCGTCGGCTCCCACGTAGAACTGCGCATCGACTGGCCGATCAAGCAGGAATCTGTCCGTCCGATCGATTTGCAGGCTACTGGCTTCGTGGTGTGGAGTGACAGTGCCGAGACCGCCGTCCGCATCAGTTCCCACAAGTTTCGCGTGCACCGGCCCGGCACTGTGATACCGATGTCCGAGACGGCCTGAGAAGGGTTCTTCGGCCGCCTCTCTCCCTAGGGAGTGGCCTCATCAATGCCCTTGTCTCTAGGGCGACTGTCGCCACGAGTGTTGTACTATTAGTAATCACTGCATGAAGGCCTTACTGGAATTCATCCCACCGGAAGATTGGGATCTGGCCCAAGCAATTGACGCCGCCCGCTTACCTGCGCACATCGCAATCATTATGGACGGCAACGGGCGCTGGGCGCGACGGCGGCGCCTGCCCCGGGTGGCGGGTCACCAGGCTGGGGTCGGACCGGTACGTAGCACGGTGGAAATGTGCTCTCACCTGGGCCTTAGGGTGCTCACCCTCTATGCCTTTTCCTTGGAGAATTGGAAGCGCCCCCGTACGGAGGTCGACACCCTGTGGCGGCTGCTGGGCTACTACCTTCGCCAGGAGCTTCCGGATCTGCAAAAGAACGATATCCGGCTGCAGGCGATCGGCCGGTTGGAAGCTTTGCCGCCCCTGGTCCGCCGCGAGCTGGAATCCGCGGTCGCTGCCACCGCCAACAACCGCGGGCTGCTGGTGAATCTGGCTATCAATTACAGCGGCCGAGCGGAAATCGTCGACGCCGTCAATTCCATTCTGGAAATCGCGCGGCTCGATGGCAGCCTTGGCTCGCTCAAGCTGGATGAGGAGTTGATCTCCTCGAATCTCTATACGGCTGTCTTTCCGGATCCCGATCTGCTGATCCGTACCTCGGGCGAAATGCGCATCAGCAATTTCCTGTTATGGCAGATCGCCTACGCCGAGCTCTACGTTACCGAGACACTCTGGCCAGACTTTACCCGCCGCGATTTGTTGCTGGCCATTTTGGAATACCAGAAACGCGACCGCCGCTACGGCGGGCTCACGTCCGGGCCGGAAGGTCCTCGGCACGTGCACGATGTACCGAAGACCGACGATGAAGCGTTGATCGAAATGCTCCGCCCGTCATGAAGCGGGTTGTTACCGCAATCGCCCTCGTTCCAGCCGTCGTTTACGTGGTGCTATGGGCCAACTCCTCGGTATTTCTCTCCGTGCTGATACTGGTGGCCTGTCTCTGCTACCGCGAATACGAAGCCATGGCCGCGGCATGGGGCCTTGGCACGCCCGGCCTGGCGGGCTATGGCGCGGGGTTACTGCTGTTGCTGATCGCCGACCGTGAGGCCTGGCTGGTGGTCACGGCGGCAGCCTTGGCCGCGCTGGTTCTCGCCATGCGCGCCGACGATCTGCCACGACATCTCGCTGGAGCAGGCGTGCGTGTCATGGGCATACTCTACGTGTTCGGCTCTTGGAGGTTTGCCCGTGACCTTCATAACCGCAACGCGCACTGGCTCCTTTACGCTCTGTTGGTCAATTGGGCGGGAGACATCGGCGCTTACTACGTCGGCCGTGCGTTTGGCACCCACAAACTCGCCGAACGGATCAGTCCGAACAAGACCTGGGAGGGCGCCATTGGGTCGCTGGCGGCTTCGTCGCTGTTAGCCGGCGCGTACCTGGTACGGTTCGTCCCGGGCGTGGCTATCGGGGAAGCAATCGGCCTGACCTTGGCCGTCAACGCCGCCGGCCAATTGGGTGACCTTTCGGAATCGGCGATGAAACGCGGCGCCGGAGTGAAGGACAGTGGTGCCCTTCTGCCCGGCCATGGCGGTATCCTCGATCGCGTCGACAGCACCTTGTTCTCGCTTCCGGTGGTGTACGCTTATTGGCGTTTCCTCGGGTGACGGCGTGCCCGACGCCACCCGCTACAATGTAGAAATCATGGCCCTTACCTGTTACTTGGATGCGTTCTCGGGCATCAGCGGCGACATGCTTGTGGGCGCTCTGGCCGATGCCGGTGCCGACCAGGACGCAGTGGTCAGCGTCATCCGGTCTCTCCGGGTGGGCGCCACAGTCTCGTTTGAAAAAGTGACCCGCTGCGGCATCGCCGCCACGCGGTATCGTGTGGCAACTCAAAAGAGCCAGCGGCACCGGCACCTCTCGGAAATCCTCGAGATGATTGCTCAGGCTGACCTTCCCTCGCGCGCCAGACAAAGGGCTCAAGCCGTGTTTTCGAGGCTGGGCGAGGCCGAAGCCGAAGTGCACCAAGTACCGATTGAAGAGGTGCATTTTCATGAAGTCGGCGCGGCCGACTCGATCGCCGATATTGTCGGCGCCTGCACTGCCTTCGACCTTTTGCGAGTAGATTCGGTCGTCTGCTCTCCGCTGAACCTGGGCAGCGGCACCCTCCAAACCGAGCATGGCGTGCTGCCCGTTCCCGCGCCGGCGACGGCACGCTTGCTCCGGAATTGTCCGGTCTATGCGCGCGGTCCCGCCGCCGAGCTCACCACACCTACCGGCGCGGCCGTGGCCGCCACACTGGCCAGCCGCTTCGGAGTCCTGCCGCCGATGAAGATCGCACGCACCGGCTATGGCGCGGGCACCCTCGAGTTCTCCGAACACGCCAACGTGTTGCGCGTCATACTGGGAGAGCCCATCGGCGCCATCGAAGCCCAAGCCGTCTCTGTGATGGAAGCGAACATCGACGATCTAAATCCTCAAGTGCTGGCCTTCGCGACCGAGCGCTTGCTCGAATCGGGCGCCCTGGATGTCACCGTCGAGCCGGTCCTCATGAAAAAAGGACGCCCGGGCCATCTGCTGCGTGTGCTAGCCGAACCGGCACGTCAGGAATCGCTCGCCGCGATCATTTTTGCCGAGACCTCCACGCTTGGCCTGCGCCTGTACACAGCCGAGCGCCGCCTGCAGGCCCGCACTTTGACCGAGGTCCAGACCCGCTACGGCGCGGTACGAATCAAGGTCGGCAGTGAAGGTACCTACGCGCCCGAATACGAGGACTGCCGACGCCTCGCGCTCGCTTCCGGAGTTGCCTTGAAGCAGGTCATCGCCGAAGCGAACGCCGCCTACCTGAACCGATCGAAATGAAATACTACCTCACCACACCCATCTACTACGTGAACGCCGCGCCGCATATCGGCCACGCCTACACCACCATCGTGGCCGACCTGGTGAAACGGTTCAAACGGATGCAGGGCTACGATGCCGTCCTGACCACCGGTTCCGACGAACACGGCGTTAACGTCGAGCGCGCCGCCCTGCGCACGTCCAAGACGCCGCTGGAATTCTGCGACGTCATCGCTGCCGAATTTCAAAAGGAGTGGAAACGGCTGGGCCTTGAAATCGACTGTTTCCAGCGTACCACCAGCCCGCAGCATGCCCGGGTGGTCCAGGACCTGTTCGAACGCTGCCGCAAAAACGGGTACATCTACAAAGGTTCATACACCGGCCAATACTGCATATACGACAACCTGTACGTCAACGAGGCCAAGCCCGGTGACCCCTGCCCCGACTGCGGCAGGCCCACGGAGACCATCACGGAAGAAAACTTCTTCTTCAAGCTCTCGGCGTTCCAGGACCGGCTGCTCGAGCTTTACAACCAGCGGTTCGAGTTTATCCAGCCCGAAACCCGAAGGAATGAAGTAATAGCTTTCGTCAAAGCAGGCCTGAGCGATCTCTCAATCACCCGCACCAATGTCAAGTGGGGCATTCCGGTCCAAGGCGAAGCGCCGCATGTGTTTTACGTCTGGTTCGACGCGCTCGCCACCTACATGAGCGCTGTCGACGGCAAAGGCCTGTGGCCGGCCGATCTGCACCTCATCGGCAAGGAGATCGTTCGCTTCCACGCCATCTATTGGCCGGCATTTCTGATGGCTGCCGGTTTGGAGTTGCCCAAGCGGATTTTCGCCCACGGCTGGCTGCTGTTCGAAGAAAGCAAGATGAGCAAGTCTCGCGGCAATATCGTGCGCCCGGAACCCATCCGCCAGGTGATAGGCGTCGACGCGCTGCGGTATTTCCTCCTCCGCGAAGTCGTTTTCGGGCAGGACGGCAGCTTCAGCTATGACGCTCTGGTTGGCCGTTACAACTCCGACCTTGCCAACGGCCTGGGCAACCTCGCCAGCCGCACGCTCTCGATGCTCGACCAGTATCGCGGTGGCCTGATCCCGCAAGGCTCTGATCGAGCGATCGCAGCACTCGCCGGCCAGACCATTCACGCGGCAGAAGCCGCCTTCGGCCGCTTTGAATTTTCGCGCGGCCTGGAATCTGTTTGGGGCCTGATCTCTGCGGTCGACAAGTTCATCGTCCAGCAAGCTCCGTGGAAACTCGCCAAACAACCCCACGCCGAAGCACAGCTAAACACGACGCTCTACACCTCCGCCGAAGCGCTCCGCATCGCCACCGCGCTGCTCTATCCGGTTCTGCCCGAATCTGCCCTGAAGATCTGGGCGCAACTCGGCATCCAAGAGCCGCTCAGCTCCGTTTGCCTCGCCGACCTTCACTGGGGCCAGCTGCTTACCGGCCAGAAGATCGGCCAAGTCTCCGCAGTTTTTCCCCGTATCGATCCGCAGCCCGCCATCGAAAAGATGCGCGAACTGGAGGTAGCCGTCACCGCCGAGCAAAACGCTCTCCTCGGCAAGACGCAAGAACCCGCGGGCGCACCTCCGCCCGAGTCCCCCAAAATCACGATCGACGATTTTGCGAAGGTGGATCTGCGAGTCGGCCTGGTCCAGTCCGCCGAGCCCGTCAAGGGCGCCGACAAGCTTCTTCACCTGAAAGTCGATATTGGCGAACGCGAGCCGCGCACGATCGTCGCCGGCATCGCCGAAGCGTACAAGCCGGAGGAGCTTCTCAACCGCAAGGTCGTGATCGTCGCCAACCTCCAGCCGCGTAAATTGCGCGGCCTAACCTCCAACGGAATGATTGTCGCCGCGTCAATCGAGGGCGGCAAACCCGTTCTGGCCGCATTTCTAGAAGACATTCCAGTCGGAGCGCGCCTCAGGTGAAGCTCGTCGATTCCCACTGCCATCTCGACGACCACCAGTTTGACCGAGACCGCGAGCCAACCATCGAGCGCGCCCGGACCGCCGGCATTGAAACCTTGATGGCTATCGGTACCGGCGGCGGCCCGCCCGATCTCGAAGCCGCCACGCGGCTAGCGGAACGCTATCCCTTCATCTATGCAACCGTGGGCGTGCACCCGCACGACGCAGCCAAAGCCACCGGCGAATCCTTCGACCGCCTGCGCGAACTAGCCCGCCACCCTAAGGTATTGGCTATCGGCGAGATCGGCCTCGATTACCACTACGATTTCTCCCCCCGGCCTCAACAACGCGAGGTCTTCGAACGGCAGCTCAATCTTGCCGCGGAAGCGGGCAAGCCCGTCGTGATCCACACCCGCGAGGCGTGGGATGACACGCTGGCGCTGCTTCGCTCGCACTCTTCGAACCAGGGCATCATGCACTGCTTTACCGGCGACGTGCGACAGGCCCAACAGGCGCTCGATCTCGGATTCCACCTGGCCTTCGGCGGCGTCCTCACCTTTCCCAAGGCCGAGGAGGTGCGGCAGGCCGCGCGCATCACCCCGGCCGATCGCCTTCTGGTCGAGACCGATTGTCCCTATCTCGCACCCGTCCCGATGCGCGGAAAACGCAACGAGCCGTCGTTTCTGGTGGAGACCGTCCGGCGCCTGGCAGAGGTCCGAGGCACGACTCCCGGGGTGATTGCCGAGCAGACCACTGAGAACTTTCGGCGCCTCTGTTTGCCGAGCAACGCCGGTAACAGGTAAACTAGTTAACTTCCATGAATTTGGGCAAGCTGGGACAGGCGCTCACCGCCCGCGAGATTTTTGACTTGATTCAGGACGAGCTGGACCAGGTCGAAAAGAAGATCACCCACGAATCGGTGGCATCCGTCGATGCCGTCACCGCCATCGGCCAGTACCTACAATCGGCTGGCGGCAAGCGCCTCCGTCCTTCGCTGCTCCTGCTCTCGGCCAAGTTGGCAGGGCACGCCGGCTCCTGCGCCATTCACTTAGGCGCCGTCGTGGAGATGATTCATGCCGCCACCCTTGTGCATGACGACGTCATCGACGCCGCTCAGACGCGCCGCGGACGCGCTTCCACCAATGTGAAGTGGGGAAACCACACGTGCGTCCTCGCCGGCGACTGGCTGTACATGCAGGCCTTCCAGATCGCCTTGCGGGAGCGCAATTTCCACATTCTCGAGCTGCTCATCGGTCTCACGCAGATGATGGTGGAAGGCGAGCTGATCCAGTTGGAGCGCATTGGCCGCATGGATGTCACCGAAGCCGACTGCATGGAACTGGTCGATCGCAAAACGGCGTGCCTGTTTTCGGTTTGCGCGAAGCTAGGAGCCTTGGCCGGCGGCGCGGACACACGCACCCAGGAGGGCCTGGCCGAATACGCCTGGAACCTCGGGATGGCCTTTCAGCTCGTCGACGACGTGCTCGACTTTACCGCCCGGGAAAAAACCCTTGGCAAGCCGGTGGGCGGCGACCTCCGCGAAGGCAAGGTCACCTTGCCCCTGGTTTATGCGTTGGAGCGCGCTACCGCAGCTGAACACTGCCTGGTGGAGACCATCCTCCGTCGGCGTGATTACGACGAAGTGCCCTTCACGCGCATCCTGACGCTGATCGAACAATACCGCGGCATTCAGCGTGTCAGAACGCGGGCCCAAGCCTTTACCGACAAAGCCCGCCGCATCATCGGCGAGTTCCCCGACTCTTCTTATCAGCGCGCGTTACTCGCCCTCATCGAGTTGGTGACCGAACGCGACCACTAGCACTGGCCTTGCCGCGAGCTGGCTACTTCAGCGTCTTCACGAAGGCCACGATGTTGTCGGCTTGCTTGTCGGTTATGCCGGCCACCGGCTTCATCTTGCCCGTGCCGGAGAGAATCGCCTTCTTCATATCGGCGGCCGACGTGGCCTGGACTTCTTTCGACCCGAGCGCCTTCATGGTGACTCCGAAGGCCTTGCCAACCGCCGCTTTCCCCTCGCCATTGGCGCCGTGACAGGATTGGCACTTGGCGTTGTACAGATCTTTACCCTCCGCGGCGCCGCCGTGCGCCACGCCAACCGACACGACCAAGGACAGCGTTAACATGACTGTGGTCTTCATCGGCAGCCTCCTAGAGAATATTAATATCATCTTTCACGATGGCCACCGTAGGGTGGCGTGAACGGTTTCGCCTTCCACAGTCAGGTCCCGGTGTGCCATCTCCCCTTCGAGCGGGTTCATTTCCAGCCTGACGGAAAGTAGTTCGTCCATGACGTAGGCGCGGTGCGCGCAGATCGCTTCCTGCATGAGACGGCTTTCAGTTGCCAAGCCGAGTTCAATCCGCTGGCTGACCGAAAGGCCCGCCTCTTTCCGCATCAGTTGCAGTTGACGGACCAGGTCGCGTACGATACCCTCCCTTTTTAGCTCGTCGGTCACTTCCAGATCCAGCGCCACCAGCAGGTCGCCGTCCTCCGCCACACCCCAGCGCGAGTCGGGCGCCCGCTCGAGACGGAACAGATTCGCCGGTACCGGTTGATCGAAGCCCGGCACCCTCACATCCCCGCCCGCATTAATCTGGGGTGTGAGCGAGTTGCGCTGGCTCTCTTCGAGCGCTTCGATGGCTTCCCGAAGCCGCCCCGCGTCGCGCCGGAAGTGCGCATTGGCGAGTTTCCAATCGACTCTAACCGCCATCCGGAAGAAGGCACTCGCATCCGAAACAAACCGTACGTGCTTCACATTCAGCTCGCTTTGAATCAGTGCGCTCTGTTCTTCAACGGCCTTTTGTTTTTCCCCTGGCAGCACCAGGCAAGCCGAATGCAGGGGTTGGCGCACGCGGGTGCTCGCCTGCGCCCGGATTTTCAGCCCCATCCGGATCACGCTGCGCACCGCTTCGGTTTGCCGCAGCAGCGCCTTGTTCCGCCATTCCGGCGGCGGCACCGGCCAATCTGCGTGATGGACGGATTCGGCCGCCCGCGGATCCAGGCCACGCACCGCGTTCTGCCAGATCTTTTCGGTTACAAACGGGATAATGGGTGCCAGCGCCAGCGTGGTCGCCCTCAGAGCTTCCAGTAGCGAGCCGTAACAGGCTCGCTTATCGGCTTCATGGCCGCTCCGCCAGAAGCGCCGTCTGTTCACCCGCACATACCAGTTGGAGACATCGTCCAGGTACGCCTCCACATCGCGGATCACCACCGGTGTGTCGTACGCCTCGTAGCCGAGCTTTACGTCCTCCACCATCGCCACCGTGCGCGCCAGCAGCCACCGGTCGGTCACCTGGAGGGTCTGGCTCGGCAGCGGCCTCGACAGATCCGGCCGGTCGATGATGGCATAATTCACCAGGAACGTGTAGATGTTCCAGAGGTCAGCGATCTTCCGCCCCGCCATCTCCGCCAGCTTGTAGCTGAACCGCACGTTCACCGAAACCGGACGCGCACAGAACAGGTAGCGCATGGGGTCGGCGCCCACCTTGTTCACCGCGTCGTCGAACTGGATCATGAACCCGGTCTTCGAAAAACGCGCTCCTTCTTCGCTCACCACCGATTCGTAGGAGAGCACCTTTTCATACGGCGAGCGGTCCTGCAGCGTGACGCTCATGAACAGCATCGAGTAAAACCAAAGCCGGACCTGCTCGCGCATTTCGCTGACCCAATCGGCGGGATAGGCACGCTTCCACGCTTCGCGGTCCTCGAAATAGCCGAGCGTGCTGAAGGGAACGATGCCGGCATCCAGCCAGCAATCGCCTACTTCCACCACGCGCGGTGTTTCGGCGGAGCACTTGGGGCAGCGGATCCGTACTTCGTCGATCCAGGGCCGGTGCAGCTCCGGCAGCCGGTCGACCACAGCCGGATCGATGGCCAGCGCGCGTAACTCCTCGCGCGAGCCCGCCACCGTCAGCTCATCGCATTGAGGACATATGTAAAACGGAAGCGGCAGCCCCCAATAGCGCTTGCGCGAGATGCACCAGTCGCCCATGTTGGTCAGCCAGTCTTCCATCGACTTGCCGACGTATTCCGGAA
>JAGWQP010000359.1 GCA_028876805.1 Acidobacteriota bacterium
ACCGTTCCGTTGTTGAGCAGCGTCGCCGTGTGCAAGTAGCGCCCGGTGTTCAGGCTCCCCGTAAAGCTGGACGTTCCGGTAGACGGATTGTACAGTTCCGCGCTGGTAAGGCCGTACTGAACGAATGTGCCTCGGTACGAACCGCCTACTACCAAGACCTCTCCGTTCGGCAACACCGTGCCGGTAGCGTAAAGACGTGCCTGCTCAAGAGTGCCCGTAAAAGACCAGCTGGCGGCCACTGACTGCGAAGCCGCAGCCAAAAACAGAACCGATGAACTCAACCACCGTTTGAGACCGATCGTTCTCATCACATAGCCTTTCAGGGCGCACAAGAGAAATCAAGAGACCAAGAGCACGAGCCGGCCGCACCTCAAGAGTTTGGATACTACTTAACGGCGCGTGTTTAGTCTCTGCGTCAGGACAAACAACCCGCAAAAACGTTGTAAACAGTCTTTTCGCCCGTGACTTGGCGGTCTGGCAGTGAACGCGATATGATTTCTCCAATCGAGTCGCATGGGAGGTTCTTCGTGAGAATTCATTTTGCAACCTTGCTAGTCGCGTTGCTGGGCTGGCTCGCGCCCGCGCCCGCCGCCGCTCAAGCCGTGCCGCGCCTCGCCAATGGGAAGCCGGATCTCAGCGGCGTATGGGATCATCCCCGCGTAGGCGACATGAGCAAGGACGTCAATGGCCGGTGCGTCGGCGGGACCCCTGGCTGCAGCAGCATTGGGTTCAAGGACATTAACTCACTACTCACCCCCTACGGCGCGGCCGAAAACAAGAAGCCCAAATTCGACTACGGCGTTCACTGCCTGCCGTGGGGCTACGTGCGTTCTTGGGGCACGCCCTATCCGATCGAGTTCGTCGAGAACTCGAACCGGCTGGCCATTCTGTTTGAACAAAACAACATGTTTCACGTCGTGCCCACCGACGGCCGCGATCATCCGAAGGAGCTGGATGCGACCTGGATGGGGAACTCGGTCGGCAAGTGGGACCAAGACACCTTGGTCATCGACACGATCGGATTTAACGGTCGGACCTGGCTGGACACCGAGCCAGAGCGGTTGACCAGCGACGCCTTGCACGTCATCGAGCGCATCGATCGGCCTGACTTTAAGCACTTGAACTACGAGGTAACCATCGACGACCCCAAGATGTACAGCAAGCCCTGGAAGAATACCCGCACCTTCGTGCTCATGAAGCCAGGCGCCGAGATCATGGAATACTCCTGCGACGAAAACAATAAGGAGATCACCGAAGGTCACGTCAGCGACGCCTGGACTCACAAGTGAAGGGAGGGGCCGCCTGGCCCCCGCTAAGGCAAGTTCTGATTCGCCCAACGCAGCATCTCCAATTGACGGTCGGCGTTTCCCAGGCGCACTTCCAGGTTGACGTAACGCGCGCCGCGGCGGGCGGCCAGTCGCGAAAGCGAGCCATCGTCCCGCTCGGGCTTCTCCTGCTGCAGCACTACGTTGTATGGGGATCGCGACAAGATCAGAAAGTCCGCGCGCTCGGTGCACAGGAAAAAGGCGTGCGGATTGGCGGGCTCGCGCAGCGACGTGGCGTCGCTGATGGGGACTTCGTCGGCGACAGAGTATTCTTCGGAATTGTTGTGCACGGCGATGATCAGGCCCCCGGCTGGCGGCAGCAAGGCCCGCACCAAGTGCTCGCGCCCGTGATCTAAGGTCCGCAGCGCGGCCGCCACTTGCTGGGGCGCCCAGTTGGTGTTGAGGCTCTTCAGACTGGCTTCGGCGCCGGCGCGCGAAAACATTCGGTTGGGGTCGATTTCCAAGGAATTCACCTGGATGTTGCGGGTCCGCGTCTCGATTCGATAGGCGATCCCCGGCTGCGTTTCCATGAAACGGGTGAGCACGATGCGCGCGGTCTCTTCATTTCCGTGGATCAGAAGGTACCGTCGTTTCGAGCGGCCATTCCGCAAGATGCGAAAACGGGCGCCCGCCAGGTGGATGTGCCTCGAACGAAAAAAAGGAAACCATCCGAAGACCAGGAATTCCCGCCGCGACCAGCTGCCGGCAACCAGACGGCGCGCCCGGTGCGCAGCGTTCACGAAAACTCCTCCTCGTTGCGTTTCGGGTGCTTGGGTCTCTTGCGGGCAGCTTTGGGCTCGATGGGCTTGGCGGCCGGAATTCGGCCCACCCGTTCCCGGGCGATCGCTTTCACTTCCTTGGCGAGCTCAAATGCCTTTTTTCTCTTGCGCCTCAAGCGTCCTCCGCACTGCGGCTAGCAACCCAGTCGGGAGGGAAGGATTTGTCGAGGATCCGACTCTTCCCGGCCCAGCTGCCCAGGCATCATCTCCACAGGATAGCCGTTAGCGCCGGCACCCGCAGCGGCCGATGGCTTGGAGCAACGGCAGAGGAGGTATCGAGATGGTCATTTGCGCCATGGTGGCACCAAGAGGCGCCGCTTCGGAATATCCTCCGCGTGGGGCAAGGCGGCCGCCTGCCATGTATTGGCGCTCGACATCTCCGGTCGCGAAGGCTCATCGCCCACAACCAGGATGCGGGTCGGCGCTTTGGGCCCGGGGGGGCCCATAGAGTTCAGTTGTAAGATCGCGCTATGAGATTCTACACCGAATATCTGACGTTCCACACCAACAAGCACCGAGAGTTCCTCAATATCACGCCGCAGGTCGAATCCGCTCTGCGAAAGAGCAATTTGCAAGAGGGTATGATCCTGGTCTCGGCGATGCACATCACAGCCGGTGTCTGGGTCAATGACGCCGAAGACGGGCTGCTGGCCGATATCGACGAGTGGCTCGAAAAACTGGCCCCATTTCGCCAGGACTATCGACACCACCGTACCGGCGAGACCAATGGCGATTCGCATCTGAAGAGCCTGTTGGTGCATCACGAGGTCATCGTGCCGGTGACCAAGGGAAAACTCGATTTCGGACCGTGGCAGCAGATTTATTACGCCGAATTCGACGGCCAGCGCTCCAAGCGCGTCATTGTCAAGGCCATGGGGGAATAGGCCGAAGGCAAAAAGGCCGGCGCGTTAGTCCGGAGAGCCCAAGGCCTGTTTTCAGAGCCAGGACCCTGATTGGGTCCGCTCCGCCCCGGAAACGGGATACGTGGCTCGCTCAAAAGCCTTCCGAAAAAACCACCCCCGAGGCGGGTGCGACTGCCGAGCTCCCCGTTTTTGGGGGGGCCGGGTCAACGATCCAACCTACTTCGGACCCCCATCTCAGCCCTCGCCCGCCGCTGAGCTCCGTCTGATCCTGTGCGCGCCGGTCGCCGCCGGCCCACGCATTACAAGGTATCTCGATCAGAAATCGAAGCGAAGGCTTGCACGCGGCGGCCCGCTACAGCCAGTTGAGACCTACGCCGGCAACTCGATACCGACCAACGGGAATTGGCTGGGCTCGGCGAGGGAACTCGAAATGAACAAAGAGGCGCTCGAGACTGCATTGAACCAGGTGATCCATGAGGCACGTTGAGAGGCTGTTCGGGTGCGGGGCAAAACTTCTGCATTACTGAATTACTGAAAAAGGGTATCGTCTTTGACCGCAGGTTCCCGGTCACCGACCATGGCGTGCGGAGGGTACGGTCGCCGGGAGCTTCCTCGTCAGAACGGCTCTCTAGCCCGCGAGCGACCAAGGCATTCGAAATATAATCAGGATAATGGCACTAAACAGTTTCGGCGCAGCAGCCAGGCTGCGCGTGGGAAACGCGGAGTACGAATATTTTCGGCTTCAGCGTCTCGAAGAAAAGAGTGTGGGTGCCGTTTCGCGATTGCCGTTTTCGACCAAGATCCTGCTCGAAAACCTGCTTCGGCACGAAGATGGCGGTCGGGTGGCGGCCGACGATATCGGCTTTGTAGCCGGAGGAGGTGCCGGATCCGCCGACAAGGAAATCAACTTCATGCCGGCGCGTGTGCTGCTGCAGGATTTCACGGGCGTCCCCGCGGTGGTCGATCTGGCCGCCATGCGCGATGCCCTCCGAGCCATGGGCGCCGACCCCAAGCGCGCCAACCCGCTGCTTCCGGCTGACCTGGTGATTGACCACTCCGTGCAGGCGGACCGGTTCGGCTCAGCGGATGCCTTTCAAATCAATGCGCTTCTTGAGTTTCAGCGCAACAAGGAGCGCTACGTTCTACTGCGCTGGGGGCAGAGGGCCTTCCGCAATTTTCGCGTTGTGCCACCCGATACCGGCATTGTCCACCAGGTGAACTTGGAATACCTGGCTTCGGTCGTGTTCCGGGCCAACGGGCAGGCGTACCCGGATTCGCTCGTGGGAACCGACTCCCACACCACCATGATCAACGGATTGGGCGTGCTGGGCTGGGGCGTCGGCGGAATCGAGGCCGAAGCGTGCATGCTCGGCCAGCCGATTTCAATGCTGTTGCCGCCGGTGGTCGGTTTCAAGCTCGACGGCAAATTGCGCGAAGGCGCCACTGCCACCGACCTCGTACTCACCATCACTCAAAAGCTGCGCAAGAAGGGCGTGGTGGGCAAGTTTGTCGAATTTTATGGAGCCGGAGTGAGCGCGCTAAGCCTCGCCGACCGGGCCACCGTGGCCAACATGGCGCCCGAGTACGGCGCCACCATGGGCTTTTTCCCCGTGGACCAGGAAACCCTCGAGTACCTGAAATTCAGCAACCGCGATGCCGATCTGATCGCGCTCGTGGAGGCCTACACCAAAGAGCAGGGACTATTCCGCACGGATGCCACACCGGAGGCGTCCTACATCGAGACGCTCGAGCTAGACCTGGCCACGGTGAATCCCTCGATGGCGGGACCCAGGCGGCCTCAGGACCGTGTGGAACTGTCGGAGGTGAAAAAGAATTTCGCCGAGTCGTTCACCGGACCCGCGAAACGCGTCGCCGCCTCCATCAACGGCCACAATTTCACGCTCACCAACGGTTCGGTGGTCATCGCTGCCATCACCAGTTGCACCAACACCTCGAACCCGTCCGTCATGCTGGCGGCCGGCCTGGTCGCGAAAAAGGCCGTGGAGCGCGGTCTGAAGGTGAAACCGTGGGTTAAGACGAGCCTTGCGCCCGGCTCGAAAGTGGTGATCGACTATTACCGCGAAGCGGGGCTGCTCGCCTACCTCGAAAAGCTCAACTTTCACCTGGTCGGGTTCGGCTGCACCACCTGCATTGGAAACAGCGGACCGTTGCCCGATCCGGTCACCGAAGCTGTTCAGAAAGAGAATCTTGTGGTAGCCGCCGTGCTGAGCGGCAACCGCAACTTCGAGGGTCGCATTAACCCCCTGGTGAAGGCCAACTATCTCGCCTCTCCACCTCTGGTCGTAGCCTACGCGCTGGCCGGGCATATGGACATCGACCTGGTGCGCGATCCGCTGGGCGAAGACTCGAGCGGAAACCCGGTCTACCTCCGTGACATCTGGCCGTCCAACGAAGAAGTGCAAACGGCCGTGCGTAGTTCGGTCCGGCGCGACATGTTCGAAAAAGAATACGCCCGGGCCTTCGACGGCGACCAGAACTGGCAGGGTATGCCGATTCCCACGGGCGAAATTTTCCAGTGGGACGAGAATTCCACTTATATCAAGAAGCCGCCGTACTTCGACCGGATGGTCGATCCGGAAACCTCCGTGACCGACTTCAACTCGATGCGCGTGCTGGCTCTGCTGGGCGATTCTGTGACCACCGACCACATCTCGCCGGCCGGTTCCATTCCCAGCGACAGCCCCGCCGGACGTTATCTGATCGCGCAGGGCGTCGAACCGAAGGATTTCAATTCTTACGGGGCGCGCCGTGGAAACCACGAGGTGATGGTTCGCGGCACCTTGGCCAATATCCGTCTTCGCAACCAGCTGGCGCCCGGCACCGAGGGTGGCTGGACGGTTCATATGCCCGAGGGCGAGCAGATGTTCATCTACGATGCCGCCGTCAAGTATCAGAAACAAGGCGTAGCGCTGTTGATCATCGCCGGAAAGGAATACGGCTCGGGCTCCTC
>JAGWQP010000360.1 GCA_028876805.1 Acidobacteriota bacterium
ATAACTGCGCTTCAAATCGCGGAGAATCGGATCGGCGTCATACTGGATGTCGTCCCAGGTTTGGTATCTCAGTTCCCGGTCCGTCTCAAGGGCGCGATACACGAGCCGCTCTAGTGCCTCCGGACACTCCGGCAGCCGTTCCCGAAGCGAGGGCGGCGGCTGGTACCGCGAAGAGCGCGCCTCGTTCGGGACCTTAGGTTCGGTAGAAAAAGGGCGGGTCCCCATCAAAAGCTCGTAATACACCATTCCGAACGCGAAAATGTCACAGAGCGAGTCGGGCGGGAATCGTCCGGCTAACTGCTCGGGCGCGAGATAGAAGGCCTCTTCATCCTGTCCGTCACCAGCCAGGCGCACCACGCCGAAGTCCTGTATTTTCGCGACTCGCTCGGCCAGGACCACTCCCGAAGGCCGGAGACCGACATAACCCAGACCAGCACTGTAGGCAGCCTGGAGGCCCTCGGCAATCTGCCACATCGCGAGCACCTTCTGGAATAACGTGAGGGGCCTTCGGGAATCAATCGCGAGCCTCAGAGTCTCGTCTCCCAGGTATTGGAACGTAGCGAATGGCAGACCGACATGTTCGCCGAGTTCGTAGACGGCGACCAGACTGCTTGTGCCGGCATTGGCGACGCCGGAAACGTCCCGGCGAAACCGCTCGGCCATTTTGGCGTCCGCCACGTCGGTCAATATTTTCAGGGTGACGGGCCGCCCCATGGCAGGGTCGAAAGCCTGGAACGCCTTGATCCGGGTGCCGTGGCCGATCTCAGCGGTCATCTCGTACTTCCCGATCCGAGGCAGGGCTGGATTCGAGTTCCCCGCCACACGTACTAGCGCCGTGCCGGCCGGCCTGGAGGAACGGGGTGTTTTGCGATTTGCCATTACGGACACATCCGAGATTATTCGCGTTGAGCCTGCCGAGAAGCCCTCATGGCATTATCGTCCATTTGCTGGGCTGTCAGGGCACGGGGCCCGCGCAGGTCCGCCCGGTGCATCCATCAACGAGCGGTGGAACCGGGGAAGACTGCACCCGGCCTGACTGCTTGTCCGTTTTGGAAAACCCTCCCTCGGGGGAAGTTAAGAGAATATGTAGCAGTCCCTCGAGTCTCTGTCTAATGGAAAAACCCGATGCTGCTGATTTTTTCCACAGGTTTATCTGCCTTTAGAATATGATAGATCACAGACCCACATAGTGGAAAACCTGTGGATAAAACGTAGGCAAGGGATTATGGCAGAGTGGCATAGGGCACACCCGCGGGAAATCCCCGATTCGGGATCCGGGCCGGAGCACCGTCACAGACAGTAAGGAAACGCACGGATTAGGAGTCGCCGAATTTCGCCAAGAGTGCGCGGGTGCGGCCCTCGGAATGATGGGTGGCGGTTTCGATGGCGCTGATGAGCATCGAGCGCAAGCCGTGCTTTTCGAGTTCGTGGATCGCGGAAATCGTCACACCGCCGGGGGTGATCACCTGGTCGCGGAGGATGGCCGGATGCAGCATGGTTTCGCGCACGAGTTTGGCCGCGCCGAGCACTGTCTGCTCAGCCAGGCGGGTAGAGACCTCGCGCGACAACCCCATCTTCAGACCGCCGGCGATCAAAGCTTCGATCACCATGTAAACATACGCCGGTCCACTGCCCGAGAGCGCGGTCACCGCATGCATCAGCTCCTCTTCGACAAACACCACCACTCCCACGGCGCGGAAGATGCTCTCGATCAGCGCTCGCTGTTCGGTGGTGCAATGCGTGTTCGCCGAGACCGCCGTGGCGCCCTCCTCGACCACCACGGGGATATTCGGCATGGCGCGGAAGACCGGCATCGTCCGATCGGTCAGCTTCTCGATCAGAGAGATGGGCACAGCTGCCGCGAGCGAGAGCAAGATCTGCGACCCCCGCAAGGTCTCGCGGATCTCTTCAAGCACTTTCGGGAGCGTACCCGGCTTGACGGCAAGCACGACGATGTCGGCCCGGGCCGCGGCTTCGGGATTGCCGCCGGCCGTGACGGGGATGTCATATTTGGCGGCTAGTTCCTCGGCTCGTTCCGGAGTGCGAACGGTCGCAATCAAATGATCGCGATCGGCGACGCCGACCTTGAGAATCCCGCCGACGAGCGCCGAGCCCATGTTGCCGGCGCCGATCACCGCAATCCGCTTCATACGCCCGCGGTCACGGCCGGTTGCTGCAGTGCCACGTTCACTTTAGACGTCACCGCACCCTCTGATGCCGACGAGACCAGCGCGCAGTACTTGGCGAAGACGCCGCTCGTGTAGCGAGGGGCCGGGGGTTTCCAGGCGGCTAGGCGGCGTTTCAACTCGGCCGGCGCGACTTCGAGGTTGATTACCCCGGCGTTGGCGTCGATGGTGATCGAGTCGCCTTCTCTAACGGCGGCAATCGGCCCGCCGTCATAGGCTTCGGGCGTCACGTGGGCGACCATGAACCCGTGTGTCGCGCCGCTGAAGCGACCGTCCGTTACCAGGGCCACGCTATCGGAGAGGCCGGCGCCCACAATGGCGCCGGTCACCTGCAGCATCTCGCGCATCCCCGGCCCGCCGCGCGGCCCTTCATAGCGGATTACGACCACATCGCCGGCCTTCACCTTGCCATCCTTCACGCCTTGCTGGGCCTCTTCTTCCCGCTCGAAGACGCGCGCCGGGCCGTGGTGCACGGTTCGGTCGTGTCCGGCCAATTTGATGACACAACCGTCGGGGGCCAGGCTGCCGCGCAGGACCGCCATCCCACCGCGCGGTTTGAGGGCCTGGTTCAAGGGACGGACCACCTGCTGGCCCGGTGTCTCGCGGGCATCAGCCGCCTCCTGGGCGAAGGTGCGCCCCGTCACGGTGAGCGCCGCGCCATCCACGAACTTGCCTTCGACCAGGCGCTTGGCAATTACGCCGATTCCGCCGGCCTTATCCACATCCACCGCCATGAAACGCCCGCCCGGCTTGAGGTCCACCAGAATCGGGGTCCGGGCGCAGACGGCATTGAAATCGTCGATGGTGAGCGACAGTTCGGCCTCCCGCGCCATTGCGAGCAGATGCAGTACGGCGTTGGTCGAGCCGCCGGTCGCGGCCACTCCGGCGATGGCGTTCTCGAAGGCATGGCGGGTACATATTTCTCTCGCGCGCCGCTCGCTGCGAACGGCATCCAGAATGATCTGGCCGCAGCGATAGGCCACGGCCTCCTTGCGCTTGTCGACTTGCGGCACGGCGGCGGTGCCCATCGGCGACAACCCGATCAGCTCCATCACCGTGGCCATGGTGTTCGCGGTGTACTGGCCGCCGCAGGCGCCTGCGCCAGGACAGGCGTGATTTTCAATTTCCAATAGCTCCTCGTCGGTGATGCGGCCGGCATCGTGCGCACCCATGGCCTCGAATACCTCCATGATGGAGATATCGCGGTCCTGGTAGCGGCCCGGCAGGATGGTTCCGCCGTAGAGCAGGACGCCCGGAATATTGAGGCGCAGCAACGCCATGGCGGCGCCCGGGATCGTTTTGTCGCAGGCGACCAGGGCTATAATGCCGTCGAACATGTGCCCCCGCACCATGAGTTCGATGGAATCGGCGATCACCTCGCGGCTGACCAGGGACGCCTTCATGCCCTCGGTGCCCATGGTGACGCCGTCGCTGATGGCGATGGTGTTGAATTCCATCGGCGTACCGCCCGCCGCGCGGATGCCTTCCTTCACCTTAACGGCCAATTCGCGCAAGTTGTAGTTGCACGGCATCGTCTCGATCCAGGTGTTGGCTACGCCGATGATCGGCTTTTTCAAGTCCTCATCGGTAAACCCGATGGCCTTCAGCATGGCTCGGGCTCCAGCCCGGTCGCTGCCCTGGGTGATGGTATGGCTTTGGAGTTTCATAGGGAAGCAACCAGTGTATCGCGGCGGACTTGGAGAACGGGTCTTGAGCGTACTCTGGGCTTACCGCTCGGGGCGATGGCTGGCGAGACCCCCTGGTCGAAAAGTGACCCCCATTCGTTCACCAACCGCGCTCGCACAGGATCTGGCTTGAGTCGTTGCCGATTCGCTCTCGCGCGTCAGGCGGTCATCGCTTTCTGGCTGCGAGAGGGGACCAGCCGCCGCCTGTAGAACGTCACACGACCAAAGTGCGCTCGGAACCGAAGGCGTCGCAGGAAAAAGACCGGCCGACCCGCGGATCGGCTGGGGACCAGAGTCCACCCGGCCAAGGAACGGAATCTCTATCGCATGAACTGTTAGAATCGGGCATGCGAAGCTGGTGCTGGTGCGCATGGCTCCTGCTCGCGATGGGACCGGAGGCGTCATTGGCTCTCTCCGAGGCCGCGGGCTATGTGGATCCCGCCGTCTGCGCAAGCTGCCACCTCACCGTCTGGGAAAATTATCGCCGCACCGGCATGGGACGTTCTTTTTACCGGCCCACGCCTCAGAATCAGATCGAAGACTAC
>JAGWQP010000361.1 GCA_028876805.1 Acidobacteriota bacterium
GCAGCTTGCGCGTTCGCAGCAGAACCGATTCCATGGCGAAAGCCTCCATCATCAGGTCAGCGATGGCCGTCATCACTTCTTGCTGTTTTTCGAGTTCGTTCAGGTATGTTTGATACGCCAGCCCGATCGCCATCAGCACAATTTTCTTCGCGTTTCCCACCAAATGCAGCTCTTGGTCAGAACCGTCGGAGCCGCCGGACCCGCTCAAAACCTCGCCCAGCACCTTCTCCACCGCCGCCACCAGCGGCAGTTGTCCGCGGGCGGCCCGCTTCAGCACCATCCCGGTTATGACGAGGCGGTTGATCTCGTTGGTGCCCTCGAAAATGCGGTTGATGCGTGAGTCCAGGTACGCCCGCTCCACCGCGTAGTCCTGGTGATATCCGTAGCCGCCATGGATCTGCACGCCTTCATCGACCACATAGTTCAGCATCTCGGACGAGAACACCTTGACCATAGAACATTCCGCGGCGTATTCCTCCACGGCCCGCAGCATGATCTGGGAAGCGTCCGGCCTATCCCACGAGAAGCCTTCGAGCTGGCCTTCGATCAGTCCGACGACGCGCCACACCATCGATTCCGCCGCGTAGATGCGGATCGCCATCTCGGCGAGCTTATGCTGAATCGCTCCGAACTCGGCGATCGGCGAGCCGAATGCCTTGCGTTCTTTGGCGTACTTGAGCGAGATCGCCAGCACATCCTTGGCGCCACCGACGCAGGCCGGGCCGAGTTTCAGCCGTCCGATATTGAGGACATTGAGCGCGATGATGTGCCCCCGCCCGATCTCGCCCAACACATTCTCGACCGGCACCGGCACGTTGTCGAAATAGAGGGCGGTCGTCGAGCTGCCTTTGATCCCCATCTTCTGCTCTTCGGCGCCGCTCTTGACGCCAAATGCGCGCTCGACAAGGAAAGCGGTGAACTTGTCGCCGCCCACCTTGGCGAACACCGTAAACAAGTCCGCCGCGCCGCCATTGGTGATCCACATCTTTTGCCCGTTGAGGATGTAGTGCTTGCCGTCGGAGCTGAGATCCGCGCGGGTCCTGCAGGCCAGCGCATCGGAGCCGGCTTGCGGCTCGGTCAGCGCGTACGCCGCAAGCATTTCCAGCCTGGCGAGCTTCGGCAGGTATCTCTGCTTTTGCTGCTCGTTACCAAAATAGAGGATCGGCAGAGTACCGATCCCCGTGTGCGCGCCTTCCCAGCCGGCGTAGGAGCCGTCGCGCCCCAGGTGCTCGGCGGCCACCATGGCGGAGGCGAGATCCAGCTCCATCCCACCGAATTTCTCCGGAATGGGAATCGCGAGGAGCCCGAGATCCGCCGCTTTCTGCATCACCTTCCGGGCCACGCCGGGTTCCTGCCGGCGGATGGCCTCCAGGTTTGGCGCAACTTCCTGAGCCCAGAACTCGTCGGTGGTCCGGCCGATCGCAACGTGTTGCTCGCCCAGGTCTTCAGCGGTGAAAATCTCTTCCGGCGCGCGGTCTTCGATCAGAAACGCGCCCCCTTTGGTTGAGGTAATTGTCATGGCATTCGCTGCCCTCAGTATACGTCGTTCGTAAGAAGGGAACGCGACCGATCACTTGGCCGATAAAATCGCCACTCTTTGGCGGTCGAGCAAGGCCCGATCAGCGGAGCGAAATCCGCGCCGGATCGCCCATGGTCACCGTCGTTAGGTCCCCTCCGCAAATGCGCGCATGCGGAAAACAGCGGTGACGCCTGGTGCTACTTTCCGACTCGAACGGATCGATGCGGTTTTCATCAAATGGAACACCAGGTTGGTCTGGCCGCGGCGCGGCACTCGACGGCAGGATCCGTCACTTCGCTTCCATTAATTAATGAGATTCTTGTTGAGCCAGCGGCAGGTGTGGTCCGCCTATCGCGATGCCGCGCCGACGGTTCCTCCATCTCGCTGGTTGTCTCTCTGGCAGACGATGCTTTCCGTGTCCAATCGGTGCGGAAACAGGTTGCTGTTCTCAGGCAGGTTGCTGGCCGCGCGCCCATCGAGTCTCCGCGCGCCCGGCCTCACGGTCACAAGACGTATCTCCGGATCGTCCCACCAGAATGAAGTGACGATTACGCCCCGGGCCAACCGTGTGGGCCTGCGGGATTTCAAGGGCTTTTAAAA
>JAGWQP010000362.1 GCA_028876805.1 Acidobacteriota bacterium
GCTCCACGCCCGACGTCCAGGCCGGTAATCCGATTGTTGGTTCGGGAGGCTCCCGCGACATACAACTTGGGTTGAAGTTCACCTTCTAATATGGAGCGACCTGTCAAGACCCACGTGTTTTGATGGGTTGGTTTTCAGGCCGGTTGGTCCGCCAGGATGAAAGCCGGCCTGTTGTTCTGGGTTGGGCGCGGGCTAGGGAAGTGTTCCCGCCGGAGCCGCCGGTCGCAATCGCCATCCGGCCGGAACGGCGCGCAAGCGTCAAGGGCGTGGCGCATCTTGGCGAAGGGAACTGTCCCGGAAACTCGGATTTGGTTGATGGATTGGCAGTTGAGCCTCATCCGTTTCTTCACCCCAGCTTCTACATTAGTAGCCATTCTGGCAGCAGTGCGTGATTGCCTTCGCACTCGGGCCGCCCTTCAGATCTTTAAGAAGGCAATGACGTCGGCATCGAAGATCGAATCGCGATCCAGGATGGCATCACGATAGGGATCCGCTTCCGGAAGAGACTTTCGCCACTGCTGCACCACCCAGTCGGCCGACGGGTGTCGTGTGACGTTGAACTGCAGGATCCGACGCCGTCCATGCTCGATCACGAAAAGGCAGTACAACCACTCGGAACGTCGCCGTCGGCACGGTGAACAAGTCCAAGCCGACGATGGCTTCTCTGTGATTGCGAAGGAAGAAACGCAAGCCACTTTTTGCCCGGATCGCCCCGGCGCACCATAGGCCGTACATATCCTACCACGCTCGTTTCGGAGACTGCGAAGCCGAGCTTCTGGAGTTCGCCGTGGATTCTGGAGGACCCCAGCCCGGATTTTCTTGTGCCAGGCGCCGGATCAGGACGCGAATTTCCTCCCTGATTCTCGGTCGGCCACCGCGCCGCCGGGACCTCCAACGCCAATAGAGGCGGAAACCGGCACGATGCCAGCCGACGACGGTGTCTGGGTTTACAATGATGAGCTTCGGCCCAGCCGGACCAGAGTTGTCGCAGCAGGACCCAGAACAACCGATCCGACGCACCCAAGCGAGGTCGGGACCGCTTCCGCTTGAGCACCCCAAGGTGTTGGCGAAGGGCGAGCACTCCGAGGGCAGTCTCGGTGCGGCTGCGGGCAAACACCCGAACCACGATCAGGAAAGCGAGGAGGAATGAGAGCACGGATGAACCCTTGTAACACACGTAACGCAGCGGAAACTCGCCCGGGCGCTATGCCCGCAAGCCGTTGAATTCGGGGCAGGTCGGCTTTTGGGTACACACAGGAGCTTCGTCAGAATTGGGGAATGACAGCGAATTACACCCCCTCTCTAAATAAGAGTCAAGACGCCGAATAAACCCAGGAGAGCGACTAAACAATGTAGGTCCGGTCACGGTGGTTCCGCATCAATCATCTTGGGTGTGGCGCATATAAGCAGCGCCAGCGGAGCGGCAACGTTTTCGACGCGCTGTGGAGTACACGACGATGGGCCAAGTCGACGCCACTCTAAACGAATCGCCCAGGGGACTCGGTAGTGATCGAACTACCAAAAACCGCACCCCCCGCTTCATCAAAGCTTTTAACTGTGGCTTGGCTCACACTGGGCATAGCCTCGGTTGCGCTCGCTTTGATTGCTACAGTAGTACTGCGATCAGAGCGGGAATCAGCGGCGGTTCTACACCACCTGAATCTCATTGCTTTACACCTTCAAGATGTGCTTTCGGACCTGGCGGATGCCGAAGCCGAGGAACGTGGGTACCTCTTAACAGGTCGGACGGAGAACCTTGGAAACTTCGAACGGTCGCGTAAAGCTCTCGATTCTGAGTTCGATCGACTCACCGCGCTGGTTAAGAACAATCCCGCGGAACGGCAAGAGGTCGAACGGATCCGCTATCTAGTTCAGCAGGACCTGGACGAACTCCAAAGGTCCATTGCTAGCCGCGCTGCAGCAGGGTCTCGGGCCGCTTTTGCCGAAATTCTGACGGACCGCGCCAGGAAGCTCACGGAAGCCCTCCGCCAGAGCATCAAAGGCATAGACGAGAAGGATCAAGGCATACTGGTCCAAATCGCACGGAGACGGAGGTCACGTCTGGCGGGCGCCCTTGCGGCGGTCTCCGGTGCTCTTCTTCTAGCTGCCTCCTATCTCTGGATTGGCCAGATCATAATCGCTCGCAGTGCCACTCGATGTCAAAAGGCTGAAGCAGCGTTACGCGCAAGTCAAGATCGATTCGAGACCCTCTGTGAGCAAGCTCCCCTGGCAATTTATAGCACTGATGCACAAGGCCTCGGCGTCTACACGAATTCCCGATGGTCCCAAATGTCCGGTCTGAGTGCCGCCGAAAGTCTGGGGAACGGCTGGAAAAGAGCGCTGCATCCCGACGACCGCGAGAGTGTATTCGAAAGCTGGAAGACGCATGCCCTGCAAGGGACTTCGTGGGAGTATCGCCTGTTGACTTCCGACGGAAAGATCCGATGGGTTCGTGCTCTGGGAGGCCCGATCTATTCGCCCCTAGGCGAACTCACGGGCTATGCCGGAACTATCGAAGACATAACTGAGGCTAGAAATGCGCAACGCGCGCGACACGAAACCGAAGAACGGCTGCAGGAGAGTGAAGAGCGCTTCCGTGCGATCTTCTATCAGGCAGCCGTGGGCATCGCACAGACCAGCATCGATGGAAAATGGCTGCTTGTCAACGATCGGTTTTGCGAGATCCTCGGCTATACACTAGCCGAACTCCATGGAAGGACTTTTGTGGATATCACGCACCCGGACGACCGCGAGACCTCTGTCACGCAGGTCACCAGGCTTCTTGCCGGTGAGATCTCGTCGTTGTCGTTGGAAAAGCGTTACATCCGCAAGGATGGCGTCACAGTGTGGGGTAGTGTGGTCGTATCCTTGGTACGAGATCAGCAGAGCCAAGCCCAGTATTTCGTCGACGTGGTCGAGGATATAACCGAGAGGATGCTGGCGCAGGAAAAGCTGCGCGAGAGTGAAGAACGTTTCCGCAATATGGCCGATACAGCCCCGGTGATGATTTGGGCGTCCGGGCCCGACAAGGGTTGCGTCTTCTTCAATAAAGTCTGGCTAGGCTTTACCGGGCGAACCATGGAGCAAGAATCAGGTAACGGCTGGGCTGAAGGCGTGCATCCCGACGACCTGGATCAATGTCTAGCGGGCTATTCCTCCGCGTTCGATGCGCGGCAGAGTTTCCAAATGGAGTACCGGCTGCGCCGCGCAGACGGCGTGTATCGCTGGCTTCTGGACCAGGGAATTCCGCGCTTTACGGCAGGCAATGTTTTCCACGGCTACATTGGCTCCTGCATCGATATCACGGAGCGGAAGCATGAGGAAGAGTTGCGGGAGGAGTTGCGACACGAACGGGAGAGATTGGCCGAAGTGCGAGGTATGGAACGCTTCCGGCTCTCGTTTGAAGAAGCGCCTGTGGGAATGGCGCTGATTCGAGGCGATGGGGTGTGGCTGCGTGTCAATCGTGCCCTGTGCGAAATGACCGGCTACAGTGAAGCCGAGCTGATCTCGCGCGACGGCGACATTACACACGTGGACGACCGGGCCGAAGAGTCGCGCATGATTTCCCGGATTTTATCCGGTGAAGTGGCTGCCGGCCGCCTGGAGGAACGCTACATGCACAAGCAGGGACGTGCGATTTACGTCCTGGTGAGCATTGCCGTGGTGGAAAGGGACGAGGCCGGCCGGCCCGTGCACTTCCTGGCCCACGTGGAGGATTTGACGGACCGCAAACGCTTCGAACGGGAGTTGGAGGCCAGCCGCGCGCAGATGGTCTCCAGTTCGCGGTTAACAGCCTTGGGCAGTATGGCCGGCGGGATCGCCCACGAGATTAACAACCCGCTGGCGGTGATTCACGCATCGGCCGCGAATATCAGCCGCATGGCGGAATCCGGCTCCGTCCAGGTTCCGGCGGTACTGAAGAACTCTAAACGCATTAGCCAGACTGCGGAGCGGATCTCCCGGATCGTACGCAGTTTGCGCCACGTGGCGCGCGAGGGCAGCGCGGACGAGTTCCGCGAGACGCCGGTGCGCGAGATCGTGAACGAAACTTTGGAACTGTGCGCCGAGCGCTTCCGGGCACTCAATATCCACCTGGGCGTCTCTGCCATCGACCCGGCGGCGGTCATCAGCTGCCGCGAAGCGCAAATCTGCCAGGTGCTGCTCAACCTGCTGCAGAATGCGTATGACGAACTGGTGGACTGGGAAGGGGACCGCTGGGTGAAGCTGGATGTGACGTATTGCCCTGGTTGGGTCGTGTTCTCAGTAAGCGATAGCGGCCCGGGAATTGCCGCGGAAAATCGGGCGCACATCATGGAGCCTTTCTTTACGACCAAGCCCATGGGCAAAGGCGTCGGGCTGGGACTGAGCATTTCCAGATCCATCGCATTGGAGCACGGGGGCACATTGGAATTGGATGAGGAGTCGCCGCATACCTGCTTCCGCCTGAAACTTCCGCGCTCGAAGGCGGCCTAGAGATGTACTCAACTATGCAATCCGTGCTGTTCCCGCAAATGGATGTCTGGTCCCGCAATCGCGTGGGCCGAATCTCCAACGGATCGCCAAAAGCAAGACGTGTCCGCAGTCCGCACCGCTTGCCAGGCACTTCACGAACCTCCCATTAGACGCAGGGAGAAGTGTGTTTCCCTTCACAAGCCCTTATCATGGATGTCGCTGGAGAAGGACTCGCCGGAGGGTCGTTCGGTGCAGCCGCCGGAGTCGGGGCCCGTGGTAGCAGTGTCCCAGGTTGGCGGGCTGCATCATCGGTACGAATGTCGCGCCGCCTAAACCGCGTACCTCTACTATCGGATTCATCGAGAGGCCGTTTCTCCGACGCGCCCCCGGCGATTCCGAGCCCCGTTTGAGTTCCAACCGGCGAAGTCGGAGTCTCTGCTAATAACCGCTCCCCTCGGCAAACGCGCGAGCAGGGTGTGCTGGAAGGAAAATCGGGGTACTGTAACCGAGCGCTCCGAGAACCGGCATTAAGGGCGCAAACCGGCCCTCCCTGCCGTGTAATGTAATGTAACGCAAGCCCTTGGCCCGACGTATCTCAATTATGCCTATGCCCCACAAGCGACTGTGGTTCTTGATGCTGGCGGCATGTTTTTGGTCCAGCCCGGCGCGCGCAGACGATCCGGTGGTATTCCGAAGCGATGTGTCGCTGGTTCGCGTGGACGCGCAGGTGGTGGATCGGGAGAATCGCGTGATCACGGGCCTGGGCCCCCGGGATTTTCTTCTGCGGGAGCAGGGAAGACCGCAGCCGGTGCAAAGCGTCGATACCGAGAACCTGCCGGTGGACCTGGTACTGCTGCTGGATGTGAGCGCGAGCATGCGGCCGCACGTGGTACGGATTGCCTCGGCGGGGCGCGAGGCGATGAGCCGACTGCGCGAGCAGGATCGCGTGGCGATTATGGTGTTTGACCGCGCGTCGCGCATCCGCACGGCGTTTCGCAGCAGCCAGTCGGGCGTGGACCGCGAGCTGGAGCGGGTGCTCGACTATGAAAATTTTCGAGGCGGCACCGATATCACGCGCGGATTATTCGATGCGATTGACTATACGCAGCGCGATGGGCGACGGCAGGCCCGGAAGGCGATTGTGATAGTTACCGACGACCAGACGGAGATGAACCGGAACGTGGAAGGAGTCGAGAGGGCGCTGGCGCGGGCCGACACGGTGCTGATGGCCTTGATTGCTCCGGACGCGATGAGCAACCGCGGGATGCGACCCGGGGGCTATCCCGGCGGCGGTCCGGGCGGGCCGCTGGGCGGCATCATTTTCGGTTCGCCGCGGCAGCGTCCGGGGTATCCGGGCGGCGGGCAAATGGGCTCACGCACGCAGGCGGCCGGAAGCGCGGAGATCGCACGGGCATCGGGTGGTGACAGTATGCCGGTCAACGATGCCTACGCGCTGCAGGACACGATTGCGCGCCTCCGGCAGAGCTACGCAGTGTACTTTGCGCCGCCCCCCGGCGTGACGGCGGGGGAGGAGCGCCAGATCGAGCTGGAACTGGCGGACGCGGCGGTACGCCGGTACCCGGGAGGCGAAGTGCACTACCGGCGCTCCTACTATGCTTCGAACAGCACGCCGCAGAGCCCAGGTGGGAATTCGGAGCCCGCGGTGGTGAGCCGGAGCGCCGCGCCGGACGATCCGGACCGCCCGCATTTGACGCGGCGTCCGGGCATCAGCCAGGTTCCTGACAGCTCGCGCGAAGGGCCGCTGGGAGCAGGCAGCTCCACCGCGCCGCCGGCGCCACAGCAAGCGCGCCCGGCTCCGACGCCAGCCCCTGCGCCCGATCCGAACGCCCCGGGATGGCGGAAAGCGCGTCCCGACGAGTTACCGCCGAACTGATTCCGGTTAGCCGCGGACAGCCCACTGAAGCAAGTTGAGCCGCCTCCGGCCTCTGCCTGTGGTTCTCTGAAACCCGATCTACGAGCGCTCGGTTACAGTACCCCGATTTTCCTTCCAGCACACCCGGCTCGCGCGGTTGCTGAGGGGAGCGGTTATTAGCAGAGACCCCGACTTCGCCGGAGGAAAGGTTGTTGGAACTCAAACGGGGCTCCGGAATCCCCGGGGGCGCGTCGGAGACACGGCCCCTCGATGAATCCGATAGTAGAGGAGTTTGTTTCGGTGACCCCACTCGGCATCCCTGCGCGCCCTTCAGATTGAGGTGCTCGTTGTTCGCCAGCAACTTAACGTTTTGCAGCGCTCGATGAAGCGACCGAAGCTGACCGCCCCGGATCGATTTCTCTGGGCCCGGTTGTCGCAGTTTTGGACCGGCTGGCGGTCTGGCCCGGTCATCGTGAAACCGGAGACGGTGATTGCATGGCACCGCAAAGGGTTTCGGGTGGTCTGGACCTGGAAGGTGCGCCGCGGCCAGCCGGGACGA
>JAGWQP010000363.1 GCA_028876805.1 Acidobacteriota bacterium
AGAAGCCGTCTTCCGCTGATGACTATTCCGGCCCCCAGTCTAGCGCCCGCACTCTACGGCCGCACCATGGCCCCCGAGGGGACTGGGCCTGCACAGATCCGCCAGCACGGCGCAGGTCTGAAATCTCTGGAAGCCAGTGTTGGACGGCCGGTCATCGACCTAGCGATTCTGGTAACGGCCCGCGAGCACGATATGCAGTACGACTGGACCATCAACGAGCTCGCCTCGGTCCGGGATGGTTTGCAACCAGCGACCATCGAAGTCGTCCGAAATCGCCTGTCATTGGCGGACTTGGCCGAAAAAGATGCATGCGCAATCCAATTCGGCCGTGAACTTTTCTCCAAACATAACATCAGTTCAGAGACTTACCAGAGCGCTGTGAAACTGTTCGGCGAGCGGGATCTGGTGGACCTGGTCGATGTTATGGGCCAACATGCCAGAGAAGCCACCTTGCTCGCCGCTTTCGATCAGCAACTGCCGGCTGGACAGAAGCCGCTGTTGCCCGTACCTTAGTTTCCGGTGTGGCCTGCCGGCTCAAGCCCTTTCGCTTTGTAGATTGGCGCGGCCTTTGGCCCAGCGAGAAAAGCGATCAGCCGCTTTCCTGCCTCTACATTCTGTGCCGCTGTGCTGATGGCTGCTTGAAAGCGCACTTCGTCGCGGTACTCACTCGGAAGGGGCCCCAGAATTTCCACGCCGGCAACGGGCACGATTTCACTGAAGAGTGTGATTACCAGCGCCGCCTGGCCGGAAGCCACGCTCCCGGTAGCAGCTCCAGAGCTCGGCGCGAGGATGATTTTGGGCTTGAGATTTCCTGCGATCCCCAGGTCCGCGAAGGTTTTCTCGATATGAGAGCGGGTTGCGCCATCCTGTGGATACGTGATTGATTTTGCATCGAGCAGGGTTTGTTTCAGCGCAGCGGATGTGCGGATGTCCGGCCTAGCTGCCTTGGCGCGGATGCCGATACCCAGTTCGGACCGCGCCAGGGCCGCGCGCGAATCACCGGCCAGCTTGCCTTGTTGAATCAGGTCCGCGATCGCTTCGGCAGAAATCACGGTGACATCAAATTTTTCGCCCGCCTCGATCTTCTTTTTCAAGGCTGCCGTTGAACTAAACTGCAGCGCCAGTGGATGCCCGATGGCGCGCGCGCACTGCGGCTCAAGTTCCTCCAGGGCGGCCTTGATCCCGTTCGAAGCCAGGACACGAACGGCGGTGTCCTGCGCGTCAGCTGCCTGCCGCGCAGAGAAACACACCGCCGCGATTGCGAGCGTCACTGTGGAGATGAATGGTCGGGTCATCGTCTTGGAGCGCAACGACCTATCTTGTTGCTGATCCTCGGGCGGCCTTCTCCTCGGCGCGGGCGCCCGCGAGAATGCCTACCAAACCCTCATTGCCCTCGTGGCATGCGTACTCGTAAATCGCATCCCGCGAATGACTCAAGGGGATCATTGCGCTCCACGGTTTCGCCCACGTGGCCGGGTCGTCGACTGTGACTTCGTACTTGAGAGTGTCCGGGCCTGTCCGCGTAAAGCGCTCAATCACGTGCAGCTTCCCGCTCGCGTTCATGAAGGCCCCCGCCTTGTAATTGGTCGTATCGACGACGAGGGTGTCGCCTTCCCAACGACCGCGCGAGTCGCCCAGCCAGGTCTGGACTGTCGACGGGAGATGCGGACGCCCGTCGAGCGGAATGACGCGGGCGTCGTGAATCGTCTCCATCACAATCGCCACCGAGTCAGGTGACTGCACAACCTGATAGTAGCTGTTGTAACCCGCGCCCAGCCGTGGTGCGCCGAATGTGATGCAGCGCTCACTGAGGGACCGGTCCTCGGGGCCCTCGGGCAAGCGCTCGCGGGCGGCAGCGGCAGCAGCTCGTCGCTTTTGCGCCTCCGCAGTCAGGGCCGGCAATCGCCCGTCGGGAGGGTCAGTAATCAGCGAGGTTCGATTATCGAAATTCCTCTCGACTAGCCAGACCGAGCTGTAATCGCCGGTCTGTCCGTCGGTGCTGGTGAAACCCGATTTCGATCCATTGACATTCGCCAGCACGCTCGCAAAAACGGTATCGCCGAACGCGGCGTCTGAATTGCCGTTGTCGAACAGCTCATGGGCCTTGTTTTGGAGCGCCGCCACTTCCTTCTCGGTCAGAATGGCACGCCCGGCGAGTTCCTTGGGCCGCTCGAGCGGCGTGGCATTGTTATTCGCCCAGACTCCCTGAAGATCCGGGTGACCGTCGGCTGTTCGAGGCGGCGTCCAGACCTTGGACTCGGTCTTAGCGGGCTTTGCGTTGATCGACTGAGCGATGGCTTGTCCGGCGAGCAGCGATAGGACAACTGCTACCGCACCGATCAAAGTGAGATTTCGAAAATGCATCTCGAGCCTCCATGTTGGTTCAAGTATATCCGTTATACGACGCGATGGGGAGCTGCTGTGTGGCATCAGCGGGCTCAATTCGCTCCGTGTCCATGGCCGCCACCGCCTTCGGCCAGCTGACCCTTGAGCCACGCCACGATCATCGGTTCGAGCTCGGCGTTCTTCGCAAGCATCGGCACGCCGTGTTCGGTGCCCGGGTAAATTTTGAGAATTGAATGCGGGTTCTTCGAGGCCGCGACCACTTCCTTGACTCCCTTGGCAGCGTTGGTGTCCCCTTCACTGGCGGCGCCGAACACGGGAAGCGCCGGCGTGGCGGACAGGTACGTTCTGGTCGCGTCGCTCGCCGAGCCGGAGAGCAGCATCAGCGCCCTGATCTCGTGATGGCGAGCCGCCAAATCCGAAGATTGGGTCACGCCGCAACTCGCCCCGCCCGCCGCAATACGCGATTTGTCGACGCCCTTCTGCGTGGTGAGATACGCGAAGGCTGCGTCCACGTCGCTCGGCCATTTCTCTTGCACCACCGCACGCCGCTCGGAAGCGTCCGTGGGACGACCCCCACCACTTTCGCCGTAGCCACGGAAGTCGACCGTGAGAACATGAAAGCCAGCTTCGGCCAGTTCCTTGGCCAAACCATCCCACGCGTGCCGATCCATATTGCACTGGTGGAGAAGAATCATCGCCGGCCCGGGCCGTCCTACGGAAAAGTACGATGCCTTCAAATTGGTTCCATCCGGCGCCTTGATGTCCACGTCTCTTTTCTGGAGATCCGCCGGCCAGCCGAGCGACACACTCAGAATTGCCATCACCGCGACCGCAAGAAGTTTCATGGTGTCCTCCGTGGCCGTCATTATACTCCTGTGGCCATACCGGCACCTCCCCGTTCCGATCGAAGCCCCTGCTAGTTGAACTTGACGTACTTTCGCAAGTTGTGCGCGCCGACGTCTGCGGCGAAGACCGAGCCCATGCTGTCGGCCCCGATGCCGGACGCTGATGTTCCGCGAATCACGTTGTCTAGATCGGCCGGGTCGGGAATGAAGGCCTTGAGCGAACCCTCGATCGCGTTGCCAATCATGATGCCCCTCGATTCGCCTTTTTTGGCGGCGGGATCTGGAAAGGAGGCACCCACATAGATCGTATCGTCCTTTCCTACAAACACGGAGCTTGGCTGGCCGAACTGCTTCCACGCGACGATGAAATTGCCCTCCTGATCAAACACCTGGACGCGACTGTTTCTGCGGTCGGCGACGTACACCCAACCGTGCGACCCACCGACGAAGATGTCGTGGGGCTCGTCAAACTCCCCAGGGGCGGACCCCTTGCGTCCCCAGGCCTTAATGAAGCGGCCGTCCTTTGAGAACTTCACCACGCGGGCTGCGCCGTTCTGATTCGGCGCATGGCCGTCGGAAATAAAGATGTTGCCATTCGGCGCCACGGCGACGCTGGTCGGCCTATCGAACCCATCCGGCCCGGTTGCGGCCACGCCCTCCTTGCCGAGCGTCATCAATACCTTGCCCTCGGGACTCAGCTTGAGCACTTCCTGGCCCATGACCACGCCGCTCGCGTTTCGGGCGGACATGCCGAGGATCGTCTCCTGATCATTCACGTCGGTCACCCACAAGTTCCCATCCCCATCGATGGTGAAACCGTGAGGGTAGGCAAACAGCCCCGCGCCAAAGCTCTTCAGAAGCCTGCCCGACGGATCAAATTCCAAGATCGGTGGATTCGCCCGACCTCGGCCGAGGCAGGTGGCTGAGCCCGCCGGCACGACGTTGAAGCACCGATGGAAAACCCAGATGTTGCCCCTGGCGTCCACATGTACCCGGATGACTTCTCCCCAGCGGCCTCCGTTCATACTCTTCGGAAGCGACGGCCAGCCCTCGACCAGGCGATACGGATTCGGCAGTTCGCTGGGTTTGGGGTAGTGGGTTGGTTGGGCCCGCGCCGCCCCTGCAAACGCGGCGATGGCGGCAAGCGTCAGCACCGATGGCTGTACCAGAGCCGCTCCACGGTGATGTAGCGTTTTGTTGTCCATTTCCCCTGCTCCGAATGGCTATTTTCCTTATGAACTCGGCCGCGAGCGTTCGATTTCTCCCTTCAGGTAATTTACGACACGCTCAAACGGATTGAAACCAAAGGCCTGTCCAATGGGCAAGCGAAGATTCGAATTCGCGTTCACATCGTAGAAGACCTTCTCGCCCGCCCCCGCCTCGAGATATTCGATTCCGCCCACATCCAGACCGCCCGCCGCCATAATCCTGCGCCCGCTCTCGACCGCTTCCGGAGGCACCTCCTTATATGGAGAAAACTCAACCGGCTTGGCCGATGCAGCCGGAGTTGCGCACCTCAACTCACCGCTGTCCGGGTTGCACGCCTCGGACGGACACAGATTGAAGGCACCGTGCGATATCACGCGCATGGCATACAGCAATTCTCCTCCCAGGAATTCCATCCGGACGATGCCCTGAGCGGCGTCCACGGGGAAGTATTGTTGCAGTAGCAAAAGGTGGTCGGGCAGCCAAAGGTTCGGTTGGTCCCGCAGAAGCCGCCCAAGCTCTTCCGCTGAATTGAGCAGAAACATCCGCGCCCCGCTACCGCCTTGCTCGGGCTTGAGCAGCGCGGGCCAACCTCCCGTCCATTGCGCCAGTGCTTTCTGGGGGTCATTGAAGACGAGCGAGCGCGGATGGGGGATCTCTAGTTGCCCTAGCAGCGCGGCTTGCGCCGACTTACTCAGTTCCAACAGAAATGCACGCGATCCGTTCAAAACGCGTGCACCCTTCAACTCGAGCGAGCGCATGAGTGATAAGGCGAGAGGCACCGCCCGGGTGTTGTCTCGCAAGTACGCACTGGGACTCGCCTGATTGAAGTAAAGCGCTGCCTCCGGAACCGCATCCGGATCAAACGCCGCCCGCTTCAAGTCGAGCGCCGCATAGTGAACTCCATGTCTTTCAAGCGCAGCCCACAGCGGCTTCTGCCATTCCGGATGTTCGAACAGCACGACCAGGTCATATCGCATGCTTCTCCTACTATAGAGACCGGTCTGGGAGCGCGCATCACCATGCTGGCGGGTCGGCGGGGGCCAAGGCCCGACGATCGGCCCCGGTGGCGCCCGGTGGCGGTTCAGCCTTGACTTCGGCAGGATTCGACTGTACCTTAGCTACTGCCAGACCACGGGAGGTTTCCCATGAGAAATTGTGTCCTCTCTTTAATGGCCGCGCTGGTGCTCACGATTGTACCCGCTGCTGGCCAGGCGACGTCTGCGCCGAAGGCAAACACCGCGGCCGCGGTCAAGAGAACCTGGACTCCCCCGCGTACGCCTGATGGCCAGCCCGACCTTCAGGGAGTATGGACCAACAACACCGTTACGCCCTTGCAGCGCCCCAAGGAACTAGCCGGCAAGGAATATTACACGGAAGCCGAATTGGCGGACGTTCAACAGCGGCAGCGCGAGCGCCTCGCTCTGGATGATGAGGAGGGTGAGCCGCCGGCTAACCATTCCGGTGTGGAAGGCGCACCGCCCGAGAATGTCCATTATGATCACGCCCAGTTCGGGCTGGACTGGCTCCAGTCCAGGGTTGCCTGGAATCGGCGCACCTCGCTGATCGTTGGGCCGGAGGGAACCATTCCTCCCTTGACACCGGAAGCAAGACAGAGACGCGCCGAGAGATTAGCTAAGGCAAAAGGACATGAATTGGACGGCCCTGAGAGCCGGCCGTTGGAAGCGCGTTGTCTGGCTCGGGCGAACGTAGGACCGCCTCTGCTTCCCACCCGCTACAACAGTAATCTGCAGATCGTACAGGGTCCCGGATACGTCGCCGTCGAAGCCGAGGAGATCCACGACGTCCGAGTCATTCCCTTGGACGGGCGTCCGCATCTTCCCAGCAGCATCCGCCAGTGGATGGGCGACTCGGTCGGCCATTGGGAGCGGAACACGCTGGTCGTCGACACCACCAATTTCACAGAACTGAATCCTTTTCCGGGAGCCCCGAACCTGCACGTGATTGAACGCTTCACGCGCGCCGACGAAGACACCATCCTTTACCAATTCACGGTAGAAGATCCGGGGATGTGGACCAAGCCCTGGTCGGGAGAAGTGCCCATCAAGAAGATCCAGGGCCAACTCTACGAATACGCCTGTCATGAGGCCAATTACGGGCTGGAGAACACCCTCCGCGGAGCGCGGGTCGCCGAGGCGGCCGCTGCGGCAAAAGGAGCCGCCAGGTAACTCCGACGGATTCCATCAAGATCCGGCGCAAGCCGTTTACGTTTCCCACGGTTCGAGAGAGGCAAGGGCTGCTTTCTACGACGAATTCAACAACGGGACGTCTTCCTTGAGGCCAACCCCGGTGAGCTTGCGAGCTCGCGCTTCACGCATTAGAACGAGGAGCCGTTCGGCCGCCGCGCTATAGGTGATACCTTCGGCCCGGATGTTAGAAAGGCAGTTCCTTTCAGCGTCCGTGCGTCCGGAGTGGGGATCCCACGTCAAGTAGATCCCTAGACTGTCTGGAGAGCTCAAACCCGGACGTTCTCCGATGAGCACCGCTACCAGCTGGGCCCCCAGAGCCGCCCCAATCTCGTCTCCAATGGCGACTCGCCCTTGGAGCACTACCGTGAGCGGGGCGATCCGCCAACCTTGTTCCCTCAAACGGGGAGTTACTTGTTCTAAAAGCGAGGCCGCATGACGCTGGACGGCGGCGGCCGAAAGGCCGTCCGCCACGACGATCGCCGCGTCCCAAGAGCCCTTTTGGAGCCGGGCGCGCGATTCCTCCGAGAGCGTTCTACCGAGGTCTGGCCTGCAGATATAGGTCATTCGGTCTCCGGCCGCGCTCCGCAGCAAGATGTGCGGAAGCCCGAGCGCCGCCGGATCCAGTTCTTGAAAAACTGCATCGCGAGCACGAGCGTGGTCCAGCTGAAAGCGCAAGAGATCGGCTGTCGGCAGACTGTGGCCGGTACGCCCCAGCGACACTCGGGCCGGCGTGAACATTCTCAGGTCAATAGCCATGATTCGGGTACCAAAGACGGGTGACGTTCCAACCACGCCTCGAATTCCGGGGCGGGCCTCAGTCCCAGCACGGAACGCAGGTATAGGGCATCGTGAAAGCTCGTGCTCTGATAGTGCAGCATCACATCGTCGGCACCGGGGACTCCCATGATGTAATTACACCCGGCTACGCCCAGCATCGTCAGCAGCGCGTCCATGTCATCCTGATCCGCTTCGGCGTGGTTGGTATAGCAGATGTCGCAGCCCATCGGCAGACCCAGGAGCTTTCCGCAGAAGTGGTCTTCCAGCCCCGCGCGGAGAATCTGCTTCCCGTTGTACAGATACTCCGGCCCGATGAACCCGACCACCGTATTCACCAGCAGTGGCTGATAGCGCCTGGCCACCCCATAAGCGCGCGCCTCGCAGGTCAACTGGTCAACGCCATGATGGGCGTTCGCCGAGAGGGCGCTGCCCTGGCCGGTTTCGAAGTACATGACGTTGGCTCCACCATGCAATTCCCGAGCCGCTTGCCAGGCTTCGTCCAATACCGAAAGATTCACTCCAAACGAAGCGTTGGCAGCCTCCGTGCCGGCAACGGACTGGAATACCAGATCGAGCGGCGCGCCCCTGGCCAACGCTTTCATTTGCGTGGTGACATGCGCCAGGACACAGATCTGAGTCGGGATTTGGTGATGTTCACGGATGCGGTCGAGCATGCGAAGCAGGCTTTCCACTCGGGCCGGGCTATCGGCGACCGGGTTCACCCCGATGACGGCGTCGCCGTTGCCGTAACATAGACCGTCGAAAATGCTAGCAGCGATTCCTTGCAGGTCGTCGGTAGGATGGTTCGGCTGCAGGCGCGTCGAAAGACGGCCCGGAAGTCCAATGGTGGAGCGGAAGCGGGTCACCACCCGGCACTTTGCGGCAACGGACACGAGATCTTGCAGTCGCATGATCTTTGAGACGGCGGCCGCCATCTCGGGAATCAACCCCGGCGCCAATGACTGCAATCGTTGCGCTGTTGCTTGTTCCGATAGCAACCAGTCGCGAAATTCCCCCACCGTCAAGTGAGCCACGGGCGCGAAGGCCTCGGCGTCATGGGAATCACAGATTAGCCGGGTGACCTCGTCGGCTTCGTAAGGGATAATCGGCTCCCGCAGAAATACCGAGAGCGGCCGATCGGCCAGCCTCATCTGGGCGCGTACGCGTTCCTCGGCGCTGCCGGCCGCCAGACCAGCCAACTCGTCTCCGGAGCGCGCCGGGGAGGCCTTCGCCAACAGCTCCCGCAAATTCATCCGGATCCTTTACCGCGGTGTCCCATAGCCGCTTGCTCTTCGGGGGCCAGCACCAGGCGATGCCGCGAATGTACGGCGTAATACCCGGCTCCGAGAAGAAACCAGACCGCTGCGCCAATGACACCCTTGTTGTAGTCTGGGTTCTGAAACAGCATCACCAGAGTGATGATTGCGATGACCGCGGCTACCGCAGCGCCGCCAATGCCCAGCGGACTCACGTAAGGCCGGTGAATGGTCGCAAATCTCACGCGAAGCACAATCAACGAGGCCATCTGGAAAACGTAAGCTAGCACCGCACCCAACACGGCCATGTTCAGCAAGACGGCGCCGACCCTGCTGCCCTGAGGCGTCAAACGGATGGTGAGCGCGACCGCATACCCCAACGCCGAACCCACCAGAAGCGCGCGGTGCGGCGTCTGGCGCACACCATGAGTGACCGACAGCCACGTCGGGAAGTATCCAGCTCGCGAAAGCGAGTAAATCTGGCGCCCGTAGGCAAAGATGATTGTGTGGAAGCTCGCGACAAGCCCGGAGCAGGCGAGTAACGCGAACACGCGGGTCCGGAGGCCAGGACCGAAGATGGTCTGAAAACCGAAGAACAGCGGCTCACTCGAAGTCGCAATGCGGGCTGCGCCTGGCGCTATGCCTACGCTGAGAACGACCGTCAGAAACGAAACGACAATCAAGGTGAACAATCCATAAAGGATGCCGCGGGGCATGTCACGCTGAGGATCGTGGCTTTCCTCGGCGGCGAGCGGCAGTTGCTCAATTCCCAGATAGAGCCACAGCGCGAACGGAAGTTGGACCAGCGCCGAGCGAGCCTTACCCACGCCGGTCGGAAAATAGGGGCGGGCCCAACGTGCTACATCAAGGTGGGGCATAGCGCCCGTCCAGAACACCGCCAGTACAGCCAGCGCGACCAGCGTAACGACGATCGATACATGGAACGACATTTCGACGCCCCACACGTTCAGTCCGACAAAGACCGTGTAACAGAGGAGCCACCACAGCGGCTCCCAGGCATGCGAAGTCCCGAATACGGCACTCAGATAGCCGCCGATTCCGATCACGATTACGGCGGGTGTCAGGATGTACTCCATGTTCTCCGCCAGCCCGGTAAGATACCCGGCCCACGGGCCCATTGCGGTACGCGCAAACGAGTAAGCACCACCGGCATGAGGCAGAGCCGGCGACATCTCCGCAATCGAGAAACAGAGGCCCGTGTACATCGCGGTCATCACCATTAGCGAGATCAACAACCCGCCAAATCCGCCGGCTGCAAGGCCGTAATTCCATCCGAAAAAATCGCCCGAAATCACCGCTCCCACACCCATGGCGCACAAGTGCAACGCGCGGGCATGAGGCCGCAGCCGCCGCCGTTCCAAATAATCGGTATCCACGGTTGTGTAGGAAGCCTTCATTTCTCATCTCTAGGGTACTCGGGAAACGGCGCCGGCTGGAACGACCCATTCCAATCGCGATCATCCGCTTCCTGAGCGGTCGGAAAGCCCGCCCGGCCGACTAGCGCAATTCCCGCCGAATAGTGCCTGCGAAGAAAGCTGATTCGTGAGAGCGACAGGCCTGGGGAAGCGAAGGCCCCACGCCAACCCGTCGTTCAAATTGTTCACCAGGCCGGCCTTGCTCGCGCACAAGAGCGCCCGGTTCTTCCACTGGTGAGGAGCAGAATCTCGGCGAAACACTGACGGCGGTGGTGTCCGGCCGGAATCGCCTTCCGGGTCTTGAACTGACGCCGACGGAGAGATTCGCAAAGAAAATCGCGGAACCCATCCAGAACAATTTTCGTGTGCACCTCGCGAATCGATTAGGCGGCAGCGAAAAACTCGACTTGGCGAAGGTCCAATCCGTTGAGTTGCTGGCATCGATAAAATAAGATTGGTGCCCGGTCAAAGCCGGCGAAAAGGGGGAAGCTCCGTGATCTCAACGACATTAGGTCTCCGAACTGTCCTTGGTGTCCTTTGCCTGTGCGTCCCGGGAATGGGTGCGGCAAGCTTTCCGGATCCGGCGGTCGACAACAAGAGCCGGGTCGGCGATTTCTTCAAAGGGGACCAGACGGCGGTCCTGGCGGCTGGATGTTTTTGGTGCACCGAAGCGGTCTTCCGGGAGATTGCCGGCGTCGATAACGTCGTTTCGGGATACTCGGGCGGCGACGCAGCGACCGCTCACTATGATCTGGTGAGCACGGGAAGGACCGGCCATGCTGAGTCGGTCCAAATCACCTACAATCCGCGGAAGATTTCGTACGGACAACTGCTGAAGGTGTTCTTCGAGGTCGCCCACGATCCGACACAACTCAACCGGCAGGGTCCGGATGTTGGGCCGCAATACCGCTCGGTGATTTTCTACTCGGACGCCGAGCAGAAAAGTATCGCCGAATCGTACATCAAGCAACTGACTGATGCGAAGGTCTTCCGTCGGCCGATCGTCACGCAGGTTGTGCCCCTGAAGGCGTTCTATCCGGCCGAGGAGCATCATCAAAATTACTGCAGCCGCCATCCCGCGGACCTCTACGTCCTTCTAGAGGCCAAGCCCAAAGTGGAAAAAGCCCGGAGGCAGGTTCCAGAACTCATCAACAAGTAGTTTTGGGTTTCGCTAGGGCGCCGTTGGGAGATGTTACGGCACGGCGTCCACGAGTTTCTGGACCGGCGGGGCGATGGCGATCATGAGGCTCGCGTAGTGTTTGGTCGCATCCTGGACGGCCGCCAGCGTGCGCGGCTTCCAGTCAGCGGGTGGGGGGTCGGCTTGAAACGACAGCGCCTCGGTGCCGGCACGGCATAGCATCACTAGCGCGTCGTCGAGGGGCAGATTTTCGGTCAACAAGGAATTCTTCTCCAGCACCGGCCTTACTTGTTGCGCGCTCTCTAACCACGCGGCCAACTGCTGGCGAAGCGCGTCAGCCCGGGCGGCGTTCGGCGCTGCCAGATACCCTTCCACTGCTTTGGCGAATTCGCGAGCACTGTCGCTTTCCGGCGGAATCGCGTCCACCAAACGGTTCAAGGCCATCGAAGCACCATAGCCGTTGCGGTGGCGTTCGTAGCCTTTCACCGGCTCCAGCACGGAGGCAAACGCGTCTAGCGCCGCCGCCGGCATCGTCCCCGCCAGCCGCTGCCGCATCCGGCGGAGGTTGGAGCGCGGCGTCAGTCCTAACCACTCGAGCCAATGGTTGGTAATCTCCAGCCGGTCGTACATCGAGGCGACATCGGTCACCGATTCCGGCGACCAGAAGCGTTCGGCAATCGCGGCCAGCCGCGGCCAGAGCTTGGCATCGAGATTCTCCGCTGTCGCAAGCTCTTCCCACATCGCGGCCTCACCGCCCAAGATCCGCTTCCGCTCGTCCGCTTCGAGAGCCGCCGTCTCTCCCTTCAGCGGATCCACCATGTAGTGCTGCGAGGCGGGCTGCATCAGGTCCAGATAATAGCCGGCCGAAAGAATTCCGCGGTAGCCGGCGCGCGCCGCTTCGGCTAGAGACTTTTCCCCGCGCCAGGACTGAATTACCACACTTTTTGGCAGATCTGGATGCACAACTTCGTCCCATCCCACCATGCGCTTCCCGTGCCGCGCCAGGATCTGCTCGAGACGCCGGTTGAAGTACGCTTGCAGACCCCTCGCATCTCCCAGCCGCTGCCGCTTGATAAAAGCCAGGATGCGCGGCTCGCTCGACCACTCGCGTGGGTTGACCTCGTCGCCGCCGATATGAAAATACTCGTCGGGAAACAGCTTGGCCATCTCGCCGAGAAATGCATCCAGAAAACGGTAGGTCGACTCTTTAGTGGGATCGATCAGCCCCGGCGGATCGCCGCGCTCACGCACCACCCGAAAAGGACCGGGACGGCTGCCGAGGCTTGGGTAACCGGGCAGCCAACTCGAAGCGTGGCCGGGGATGTCGAACTCGGGCACCACGCGCACGCCGCGAGCGCGTGCGTATGCCACCACATCGCGGATCTCCGCTTGCGTGTAATACTGGCCCTCGGATCCGAACTGGTGCAGTCGCGGATACTTCTTGCTCTCAACGCGGAAGCCCTGATCGTCGGACAGGTGCCAGTGGAGAACGTTCAGCTTGACGGCCGCGAGACCGTCGATGGTGCGCTTGATGCCGTCGGCGGGAATGAAGTGTCGGGAGACGTCGAGCGAAAGTCCCCGCCACGGGAAGCGCGGCTCATCGCGGATCTCGACGAACGGCACCGAAAATCCCGGCGTCGGGGCGTTGACTGAGCTTTGCTGGATCAGCTGCAGAAGCGTTTCGAGGCCGCGCAAGGCACCAAGCGGGGTGTCGGCGGACAAGCGAAGGCCTGCGTTGGAAGCTTCGAGCGAGTACCGCTCGTCATCGCCAAGCCGTTGCGGCGGGCGATGGTCGCGTTGCTCCACCACAATGCGAAGCGTGGCGTTAGAAGCCGATCCTGCCTCCCGCGGCACGATGGGCAGACCCGTCTGGCGCGCAAGCCGTGCGAGGGTTCGCCGCGCCGCTTCCTGAACCCGCGGATCCGCTGCGCCCGCTCCAAAGAGCCCAATCGAAAGACTCGCGTCGATGGCCAGTGAGCCCGGGCGGACTTCCACACGCTCGGGCCACGGCATGACCGGCAGAGGCACCTGCGCGGCCGCCGGCAAGCACCAGGCCAGCCATCCTAACCAGCGAATCACCGTTTTACGCATGCCTTCCTTTAGAATGACGCATCCCGACGATGGGTGCGCGCGAACATGCCAGGGGCGATCAAGGCGATCAAGCGAGATCTATCGCGGCTCCATCACTTCTGCCGCTCATTTCGGTTAAATCGTTGTCCTTCATATCGGTACACGTGTCGTCCGCTCGACCTCCGGAATCCTCCGTTCAAATCCGCCACTCACCGTACAACCAATAAATTCAACAGCTTAATGGCAAGCCATATCGTCCCTCCAGGCCCGGTCCGTATACTTGCTAACAGTAAACAATGGCGAGGACTCCCGGTGCGGGAGCTGTGCGCCATGGATTTATATCTGGAGCTAAACGAGCATGCATAAGCCTATTAAGTACGCCGAGAAAGCCTTCACCTACGCCGCTGGGGCGGCCTGGGCCGTATTCGATAAGCTGAACCAGATTTCTCAGAATCCTGGCTTCACGCCAGCCTGGTCCGACAAACCGCTGCTCAAATCGTGGGAGAAGACCAAGCCACCGCTTGGCTGGCCACGCGAGACCGATTCGCTCTGCCCGCGCTGCATCCCCGAAGTCCGCCAAGAAATTCTCGATGGCAGGACGCCGCTCGACATTCTTTATACGCAGAAGCCGGGCGAGATCAAAGCGCAAATCACCGAGCGCGACGGAAAGATCCTGATGGTGAAGGACTGCCCCATCCACGGACATTTTGAAGACGTGATGGCGATCGACACAGCGTTCTTCAAGCACCTGGAAGACGTTTTTCCCGGCCGCGACATCCGCGCGCACAACGACGCCGGCCTTCATCATCATGGCTCCAGCACCATCACACACGGGCGCGGTTCGGTGCTCACCGTCGACCTGACCAATCGCTGCAACATGATGTGCGACCCGTGCTTCATGGACGCCAACCAGGTGGGCTTCGTGCACGAGCTCAGCTGGGAGGACATCAAGACGCTGCTCGACAACGCGATCACCATCAAGCCGAAGCGCCAGATGTCAGTACAGTTCTCGGGCGGCGAGCCGACGCTCTCGCCTTACTTCCTGGATGCTTGCGCGTATTCGCGCGAAGTGGGCTACACCTCCGTGCAGGCGGCCACCAACGGCATCGAGTTCGCGAAGAGCCCCGAGTTTTGCAAAAAGGCGGCAAATGCCGGACTGCGCTACGCGTATCTTCAGTTCGACGGCATCGGCAACGCCGCCAACTCGCATCGCGCCGTCGGAAACCTGTTCGATGTGAAGTTGCGCGCGATCGAGAACCTGTATTCGAACGGCATCGACATCATCCCGGTCATCACCATCGTCAACGGGATCAACAACGAACAGGTCGGCCGAATCATCCAGTTCGCGCTAGACAATCCGAAGAAGATTCCGTTCCTTTCGTTTCAGCCCGTTTCGTTCACCGGCCGCGATGAAGGCGTCACCGACGAACGCCGTGCGGCGCAGCGCTATAC
>JAGWQP010000364.1 GCA_028876805.1 Acidobacteriota bacterium
AACCCGGAAATTGACCGGAAGTTCGAGGAAGTCCCGAGTTACAAAGTCGGCGGGCCCTTTGAATGCGTCCTACGAGCGCCGACTCTTGGGGAATCTTGGGCAGGATCTTTGGGGAAACGTGGTCTGCGATCAGGGGAGCGCCCCGTGGCCGCCAATTCCCAGGGATCACGTTCTGTTTTAAGGTTTACACGCCGCCAACCCCGGGAATCAAGGGCAATGGCAACAGCGTTTTCGCCAGCCCCCTCTCCACTCCGCAGCTTCGTTTAGCCGGTGATCACCCCTTTGCCGCGTCGGAGCAGCTAGTCCAACGCCACAGGTCCGGCTCCAGGCGGTAATTTGACTGGCGCCAGGCCCAATTAGCTGCTACATTCTTCACGAGGTAGTCAGATGAGCGCTCCCATTCCAGAACAGATCCGGTATTGTGCCGAATGTGGCCGCCCAACGCCCGCGGGCGAGTTGGCTCGCTTCGGTGACGTGCTTGTGTGTGCCAACTGTAAGCAAACTTACGCGCAGAAATTGCGGGAAGGCGCGGCGACGACCGGAGTCATCGTATACGGCGGCTTTTGGATCCGCTTCGTCGCGTCACTGATCGATTCCATTATTCTGGGTACATTCGGCTACGTGCTCCAACTGGCGTTCGTCGGTTCGCCGTTCACGGCAGTTCCGGTTGAGCCGGGTGTGCCTCCCTCACCGGAATTGGTGGGCCGGCTCATGGGAACGGTCGGGTTGCTCTACTTATTTGGCGTAATGATGGCTGCCTGCTACGAAGGCCTGTTTGTCGGCAAACTGGGCGCCACGCCCGGTAAAATGTGCTTCAGTCTTAAGGTAATCCGTCCTAATGATTCGCCGGTCAGTGTAGCCCGCGCCTTCGGGCGGTATTTCGCCAAACTGTTGAGCGGCTTTGCTCTGCTCATTGGCTATATCATCGCCGCGTTCGATTCTCAAAAGCGCGCCCTCCACGATATGATCTGCGATACGCGCGTGATCCGAGCCCGCAAGTAACCCTCGACGCTATGCCTGTACCTTGCGCCCGCTGCGATATGCCGCTGCCGGAATGGGAACTGGCCGCGAGACAGGCGGCGTGCACGTCGTGCGGCGCCAGCAACGAAGCGCGCGTATTTCCGGCGGCTTTTGAGCCGCGCACAGTGGTTCAGCCGCAACCCGCGCTGGAGGGCGACGCGGCCTGCTTCGATCATCCGGACAAGCGCGCTGTGGCAGCCTGCCAGCAATGCGGGCGCTTTGTTTGTCGGCTCTGCGAGGTGGAATCCGGTGGCGGCGTCTGGTGCCCTTCGTGCGTGGCCGGGCGCGCGGGGGCTGCAGCGGGCGGGAACCCCGAAAACTCCCGGATCTTGTTTGACTCCATTGCGCTAATCACGCCACTCATCATTTTGCTGATGTGGCCTTTGACGGCGATTGCCGGTCCGGGTGCCGTGGCTCTCTCGATTGTGAAGTGGAAAGCCCCTCTGAGCCTGGTGCGCCGCAGCCGCTGGCGCTTTGTGGCGGCGATCGTGATCGGGCTGGCGGAAACGGGCGGCTGGATCTGGGGCATTGCGTACCTGCTGTTGCTCGTGCGCGCGAAAGCCAGATGAGGAAGGGACCGCACTACCGCAAACTGCCAGGCCATCGGCGGGGATTTCTCCGCGGCTCCAGCATGTGGCTCGGTCCGGACTACCTGCTGCTGGTCCGTTCCCTGCGCTTCCGCGAGGAGTACAAGCGCTACTACTTTCGCGACATCCAGGCGATCGTCACGGCCGAAGCGCCTCGGTTTCACATTTCCACCAGATTTGCGGCGATTGCCGCGCTTCTGCTGACAGCCTGGCCGTTGGTTTTGGCGGCCCCGGCGCGCCCTGGGATCTCTTCTGCCGGCATATTGGGCGGGATGGCAGCGTTGGTGGCGCTGGCCTGGTTTGTGGTCTCCGGTTTTTTTAGTTGCCGTTGCCGGATCTACACGGCTGTGAGTTGCGATGATCTGCCCTCCGTTTACCGCACGTGGACGGCGCGGAAATTTCTTCTCACCGTGGAGCCCCTCATTCAACAGGCTCAGGGGTCGCTCGAAGCATCGTGGGTGCGGGCGGTGGGGGAATGGAATATCGGGCCTCGGGAAACGAGCGCGGCCCCAGCGCCGGCTTTCGACTCCCCGCTGGCCGCTCGTGCCTCGTTCCCCATGATTGGCTCCGCTGCACTTATCGCCAGCTTATTCGCGGACGCCATTTGGAACACCATTACGCTGCATTCTGACGAGCGCTGGACCCAGGTTACGAACGGACTGCTGACGCTGGTAGAGGCGGGAGCCGCGATCGTCGTGATCGCGCATCATTTCCGCGCCCGCCCGGGTCAGGGTAAGGATCACCGGTCGAAGGCGAGTAAAGCCATGCAACGGCTCGCCATCGCCACTCTAACGGTGATGGCGGGGTTTTACTATCTCCGTCCGTTCGCATATGCATGGATTGCGGGCGTACAGGCATCCGCGGGAGGGCGACCGGTAGAGGTAACCTTACCGATAGACCCTTACCTGCATCAGATCGATGCCGTACTGGCGGCCGTGTTGGGCCTGGTGGGTTTGGCTATTATTTGGTATCACAGGGAAGACGACTCGGGCATCATCTATCCGTCCTCATGAATCGCCCGGTCGTCCATCAACGCTGCTGGAACCATGAAGGGCGGGAAGCGGTGTGTCTCTGCCCCGAATGCGGCCGGAGTTTCTGCCGGGAATGCGTCAGCGAGCATGAATTGCGCCTACTCTGTGCCGCATGCCTCGTGGCAGTCTCCCGAAAGGCCGAACCGCGTTCGCGGGGTACACCTCCACTCGCGCTGGCAGTACTGGCGCTGGCAGGCATACTCGCAGGCTGGTTCGTTTTTTTCAGTCTGGGCGAAGCCTTGATGACATTGAGGTCTCATCCGGAGCCGCGTTCATGGCAGCAACGTTAGGGCCGAAGGGTACGAGCGAGAGATTCGGATCGCTCGCCTTGCTGGATGATGCCGTCCGCCTGTTACGCCGCGCATCGCCGGCCGCGCTAGCGTGCCACCCGATCGGCAGTTTGCCGCTGGCATTTTCTCTAGTGGCGGCGTGGAATATGGCTGCGGATCCGCATACCACGGCCGCCGCGTGGGCCCGCGGTGCCATAGTCCCCGTCCTGATGCTGGCGTGGATGAATTGCTGGCGGGCGGTTTACGCCGCAAAGCTCTGGGAGGAATTGTGCGGCTCTCCTATCGTTCGATGGACTCCCGTACGCATCACTAGGCTGGCGGCTATCGAGTGCTGGTTCGGGACCGCCA
>JAGWQP010000365.1 GCA_028876805.1 Acidobacteriota bacterium
AGACCATCGACCGGCTGCGAGGCATCATCGACAAGGCGTTTGGCCACAGCCACCTGCCCGCTCCGCTGGCGAACCCGTCGCCCGTGAGGGACCCCTGCGTTGTAACGTCATGGATCAACCCAAGTTGAATGCAGTGGTCACACTTCGGAACGAAGTGTCTCCGTGGTTAATGATCCTTCAGGTCGCAGCGGAAGGCTGGGATTTACCAGACTTCGTGCCAGGTCAGTACATTTGCGTAGGCTTGTATGGTTCCGCCTCCCGGTGCGCGTTGGCCGAACCAGAAGCCCGCGCGCCCGCTCCGGACAAGCTCATCCAGCGGGCATACTCCATTGCCTCATCTCCGTTGGACCGCGAATTCATGGAATTTTACCTAAACTTGGTGCCGGCAGGAGTGCTCACGCCGCGTCTATTCAATCTGAAAATGGGAGACCGCGTCTGGCTCTCTTCCAGGGCTACCGGAACATTTACTTTCGACCGAGTTCCCGAGGATGCCAACGTGGTCCTGATCGCCAACGGCTCTGGCCTTGCACCCTATATAAGCATGCTCACTACGCACTTGAGTTTCCTCCGACAACGCAAGGTCGCACTCGTTCACGGCGTGCGACATTCCTGCGATTTGGGCTACCGATCAGTGTTCCTGAGCATGGAACGCCTTCGCGCCAACTTCAAATATTTCCCCGTCGTCAGCCGCCCGTACGACGAATACGTTCCGTGGAAGGGCGCTACCGGTCACGTTCAAGACTTATGGCAAAGCGATGCGATCCGGCATGGCTGGGCCTGCCGCCCCAGCCCTGAGAATACGCATGTATTCTTGTGCGGCAGTCCAGAAATGATCGAGAGCATGATCGAAATGCTGGCCCAGGAGGGGTTCCGGGAGCACAAGACGAGACAGCTAGGGCAGATCCATTCGGAGCGCTATTGGCCCGCAAGGTCGGGAACGCCTCGCGCAGCCGAGGGTTTAGGCACATGAGCCGTGGTGGAAATCATCGAGAGGAATGGCGGTTAAAGAATTTCATTTCAGTACAGATCACATTGCATGGTGAAAGAAAGTGAGAGGACAAAAAGGGAGAGACCGATGAACGCAATCGTTCTGACGGGGGCGTCGACCTCCATGGCCCGGCCGCGCGACCGGGGCTACCGAGACCACCGCCACGCCCGGATCAACTTGAAGTTCAATCCCGCGAGCATTGCCGGCGAAGAAGGCATGCGGCGGCGATGCGTCGGGCAATCAGGGCTTCCCCATCCCGGCGGGGAAGTTGGCGAGGAAGTAGTCCGCGACGAAGCCCTGAGCCTGAGGCGTGAGGGGGAACGATGTCGGTTGACAAGCTGATCAATCTCGGGGTCACTCTTACCCTGATCGAGATGATGGTAACCATCGGGCTCGGCGTGACCCTCGCCCAGGTGGCGAGGGTGGCGCAAAACGTTCACCTGGTCGCGAAGGCCACAATCGCCAATTACTTCCTGGCGCCCGCGGCTGCGGTTGCGCTGATCATGGTCTTCCATCCTCATCCCCTGGTGGCGGCCGGACTCCTCCTGGCTGCGGTGTGCCCCGGCGCGCCCTACGGCGCGCCCTTCACCGCGCTGGCGAACGGCAATGTACCCGTGGCGGTGGGGCTGATGGTGATCCTCGCGGGCTCGTCAGCAATCCTCGCTCCACTGCTTCTCTCCTCCCTGCTCCCGCTGGTGGCGGGAAGCGGAGATCTTAGGGTTGACACACTCAAGATCGTCACCACACTCCTGGTCTGCCAGTTGACTCCCCTGTTCATCGGATTGGTTTTACGCGAGCGACGGCCCCGGCTCGACGAAAAACTGAAGAAGCCCGGCACGCGGATGGGCATCGTACTGAACATCGTGGTTTTCATCACGATCCTGGTGGTTCAGTTCCACCTGCTAAGGCAAATTCACGTGACCGGCTTCGCCGGTATGCTTCTGCTCGTCGTCGCGTTCACCGCGGCCGGTTGGCTGCTCGGTGGGCCGGGCGCAGGCAACCGTAGGGCCGTGGCGCTCAGCACTGGCGTTCGCAATGTTGGCGTGAGCATGGTCATTGCGACCGGCAGCTTCCCGAACACTCCGGCCGTCACCGCAGCGCTCGTGTTCGCGATACTCCAGACGGTTGTGCTCGCGCTCGCCGCAGCAGCGTGGGGACGGCTCAGGCACAACGAGGCCGACGCAGTCGAGGGGGTGGCGGCATGACCAACCCGATCATCTACCTGGCCCGGCACGGCGAGACCGCATGGAGCCTCTCGGGCCAGCACACCGGACTGACCGACCTGCCGCTGACCGCACGCGGCGAGCGTAACGCGAGCCGGCTTCGTCAACGCCTCGCGGGTCTGACGTTCGTCAAGGTGTTTACTAGCCCACTGCAGCGAGCCCGTCGGACGTGCGAGTTAGCCGGCTTCGGGCCGGTGGCTGAAATCGATAACGATCTACTGGAATGGAACTACGGCGAGTATGAGGGGCGCCGGACGAGCGAGATCCGTGCTGAGCGCCCAAATTGGCAACTTTTTCGCGACGGCTGCCCTGGCGGAGAATCGCCGCAGCAGGTCGCCGCGCGGGCTGACCGCGCCGTGTGCCGCCTGCGCGCGGTCGAGGGGGACGTATTGCTTTTCTCCAGTGGACACTTCCTCCGCGTGTTGGCCGTGCGTTGGATTGGCCTCGAACTGACGACCAATGCCAGGCTGTTCATGCTAAGCACCGCCAGTTTGAGTGCGGTGGGTTATGAAGACAGCCTCGAAAGACCGGTGATCCGGTTGTGGAATGAGACGCGTCACGTTGAAGAGTGACACGAAAACCAAATGAGCATAGTCAGCGGACGGACGGGAAGGGTCAAGCTGATCAAGAGGTCCCGGTCGTCTTCCTTGTCGATATGGACGACACACTACTGGAGAACGACCGAATCGAGGATCTTAGAGCTTGGCAGCGCTACCGGGTTGAACGCCTCAACAACACACACTTGCTGTCGATGTCCTGGTACCGGGCGGACTACCTATTTGATCACCGTACCGAGGGACACTCGATGTGCTATAGCGCTTCCGCGCCTGGGGACCGACGACGCGCATGCGATCGGATGGCGACATCGTATTCCGGCCACGCCAGCTTGGGCGCTTCGGCATCTCGGAAGCCACGGGAGGGCCATGTGCTTTCCTACGTCCATCAGGAAGAAGCGCGGGATGACATTCAGCGACGCTACCCCGCGGACTATCGCGTGAAGGCCGACGACAAGTTGCGCATTCTGACAGCAATGAAAAAAGCTTGGGGCGAGCATGGGACGACGGTGTTCCCGTGCCAAGAAAAATTCGCGTCCGAGCGCCCGGCGGTGCTGGCGTCGATTCGCCCGCCAGACATACCGTCGAGAGCCTCGCCGACCTACTGGAGAATGACCTGCCCGGCTTGCTCGCGGGCCAACGATCGATCCCGTCAACGACGGAGGTGACACGATGAAAGCGACACAATTACTTCACAACCTCGGCCAGAGTCTCTGGCTCGACAACATTACACGCGACTTGCTGGAGAGCGGCGCGCTCCAGCGTTACGTCGACGAGCTGTCGGTGACGGGCCTCACCTCGAATCCGACAA
>JAGWQP010000366.1 GCA_028876805.1 Acidobacteriota bacterium
GAAACCTTGTACTCCAAGCAGCCATGGGAAGAGTTTGTTTGGTTTGGCAAATCGCAAAATTGAGAGCAGTAACGATATGCCGAGCAGGCATAAGGAAAGATCGGGCTCAGGATGATAACGATGGGGCGGAGGCATCAGGGCCATGCCGAAGCGTTCCCAGCCCACCACCAGAGCAAGGCAAAAGAGGGAGATGTTAAGTTTACCCAGGAGGCAACACGCAGGGGCAAGAAATAGCGCGAGAACCGTAGCGCCAGCCACTCGACACCAGTTCATATGCGCCGACGACAAACTGAGCGTACGGCTTGTGCCGATGTAAGCTCCCTCAATCCATGCGCGCAAGATATTCGATCTGGAATAAGTTTCTTGCAATGTAAAGATTAAACTCGACCAACGCTTTGATCAACAGAAGGAATTTACGGGACATTGATCACGCGGCGGAAGAACTTCTAGTCATACAGCCAAGCGGGATAACGGACTGTCACCGGGCCAGTCTTCCTTGCTAAGACGTGAACCGTTTCTCCGCGCAGATCCGTGGAGAACCCACGTTGTTTCAGTAACTCGTTCACCCAACTGAGATCTTGAGCCGGTTTAAGGCCGTAGGGACCGGTTTCAAGCAACGCTACCGCGAAGCCGGAGCCCTCAAATAAGTTCCGCAGCTCGTCCGGCGTATATTCACGGGCATGTCTCGGGTCGGCGGAACCATTCTTGGGTCGAATGAACTGCTGGTAAAGTCCAGGGTGGGCCCTGTGTAAGACCGCCGCCACACTCCGCAATGAAGCGATGTTGGGTGTGCTGAGAACGAAATGGCCACCGGTCTGAAGCACCCGATTTACCTCAGCCATAAGGTGCATTGGATCGTTCGCAAGATGCTCAAGAAGTTCGCAACAAATAACGGTCTGAAAGGCGCCATCCGGATATGGATAGATGTCTCTCTCCGCATCGAATAGATCGATCTCACACCGAAACTCTTCGCCTGAGACCGAGTGAACGACCTTCTCATCGACCCGTCCTAAGGAGCCCAAGTAACACCCGCGAACGGTTCCATATCCACAGATGCTTTTGAGTGCAGGGGTGATTTGCATGTAAGCGCCCATTTCGAGGATGTGGTCGGCCTCTTTCCCTTTGGGAACGATTTCGACAGTGCGAACTAACCTTCCGAGATGTGTCGTGGCGTAAGACTTTTGCTCCTCCGAATGCGAGGAGAAGCCCAGAATGTAGCTCGCGATGTCTGATTCTGGCCGGACGGTCATTGCCTGGCGGCGCAAGCCAAAGAATCGGCGCATAAGTGGGGAACTAGGGGGCATTCTAGAATTCTTAGTATAGCTTCTAAACGGTAAAGGCCTTTACAAGAGCAGCAACATAAGCGCAGCCTGTAAAGCATAGGCTGAATGGGGGGTGTCTGCATCGACCGTTTAGGCGGTGACTGGCCTAGGTAGAAAGGCCGTTCTGCTGTGGATTGCGCTACGGCACGGCGTGGAACCTGGGCACGGCTCGGAACGTGTTCAGATTCGACTATTGCGTGAGCAGTACGCTAAGATCCCATACGCAGTCGGTGATGCCTGCCGCCATAGCAGGCGTTACGCGAAACGTGCGGTGAATGCGGCAGAAGTTGTAATAGGCGAAGTGCAGGCAGAAGCGCAGGCCCACAGGTTCTCCCACTTCTTTGAGTACCCGTTCGTCAATCGCGTAAGTCTGCGCATCTGCATACGATGACGGCGTGCGCTTCGTCGATCAAGTTGCGTAACGCGTGAAAATCACGTTCGCGCTCGTTAACTGGCCAAGCGGTTGCTGTTTCTAGGTCAACGCGTTTTCAGGATTAAGACTCAGGCTCAATCCAGCCGCGGCGATTGGCGGCTGCCGAACGGTCCCCTGCGGGATGTCGAGACCGCGATAGTCACCCGGCTGCGCGGTCAACCTCCCACCAGGCGGTCGCCCGGCACGAGACGATCCAGAGAAACGGTAGGAGACGCCAGTTGTCCTGGCGATTCTTCAACCGGCCGCACTGCCTCGTGGGATGGTTGGTGTGAAGTACCTGCCGCACTCCGGGCGAGTGGCGGGACAACCGGCTACAGGGAACTCCGGATACCACCGATAACGAAGCTGGACAGCGAACCGGCCTTGCCTTGCTCGATCTCCCCAGCTCTGATGCGGAAGCTACAGTGACGGCCATTTGGGATGGAGGATGGGCGAGCGGGTGTCGCCGCCGATCATCGCCTTTGGGGCGGCTCATGCTGCCCGAGCGCTTTGCCGGACGCGGTCGAACGCCTGGGAATCATCGACATTCGCACCGCTTCGAGACGCTGCCGGTCCACGTCATCGCCTTGCGAACGAGCCCGGAGGGAGTCTTCAATCTGTTGCCTCAGATCGTCGTCTCGAGCTCGTCCGGCGCGGCGAAAAGTTAACGTGAGAGCCGCCTCACCTTCCGCGCCAAAACCCGTCATAATAGCAAGTACAGCGGACAATCTCTCGTGGCCCAGCCGAGGTCCAGTCCAAGCCAGCACTCGGCGATTCGGCGGCAGCTCGAAAAGATCGCGGCTCATGGTCTATTCGCGCGCTCCGAACGCATGGTCCGATTTCTGCGTCTCGCCGTAGAGAGGACGCTCGAGGGCAAAGCCGATGAGTTGAAGGAGTATCTCATCGGCGTCGAGGTCTTCGACCGCCCGTCGTCCTACGATCCTCGAGTCGATCCCATTGTGCGGGTCGAGGCTCGCCGCCTCCGGTCCAAGCTGAAAGCTTACTACGCGGGCGACGGCAACAACGACCCGGTCCGCATCGAATTCCGCACGGGAGGCTATGCGCCCCAGATTCGGCTGCTCGGCGACGGGAGGGCCGCGTCACGCCCAGATATCCATACGATTGCAGTGCTTCCGTTTGCCAACCTCAGCGCCAGCGCGGAGAACGACTACTTCAGCGACGGCCTGACCGAGGAGCTGATCCACGCGCTCACCAGGCTCAGGGGAATGCGCGTAGTCGCCTGGAACTCCGCGGCGCGGCTGCGCGGTGTCGAGCAGGACATGCAGGAGGTGCGCCGGCAGTTGCAGGTGGCCAACGTGCTTACGGGAAGCGTGCGCATCGCCGGCCCGAGTTTGCGCGTGCGCGCGCAACTGATCGATATCGCAACCGGCGTCTATCTCTGGTCGGAAACCTTCGACCGGCCCATGCAGGACGTCTTCGCGATCCAGGAGGAGATTGCCCGCAACATTGTTCGGACTCTCCGCCTGCAATTGTCCAGCGGGGCGGAAGCGGCGCTGCTCGCGCGCCCCCACACCAGCGTCAGCTCCTACGATTACTACCTGAAAGGCCGGTATCACCTGCACCGCCGCACGCCGGACGATTTGGCACGCGGCCTGCAATATTTCGAAGCTGCAGTCGCCGTCGACCCGGATTCCGCGCTAGCACACGCCGGCTTAGCCGACGCCTACGTGCTGCTCGTCGACTATGGCCTGCTGCACCCTACCAAAGGTGTTCCCAAGGTGAGGGCCGCAGCCACACGGGCGATCGAACTGGATCCCACGCTCGCGGATGCATATCCCTCGCTGGCGGTCATTCGCGCGCATTGGGACCGGGAGTGGCAGGACGCCGAGGACCTGTATCGGAAAGCGATCGGGCTGAATCCCGGCTGCGCCACGGCGCACCATTGGCTGGCCACGGATTTCCTAGCGGTGGTCGGCCGGCTCGATGAAGGCGAGCTCGAATTGGAAATCGCGCTGCAGCTGGATCCGCTCTCTAGCATTATCCATGAGGGACGAGCTTCATTTTCCATTTGGCGGCGGCAGTATGACGAGGCCGTCCGCCGCTACTGCGAAATTCGTGAGTTTGACCCGACGTTCTACAAGGCGTATACGGGGTTAGGACGCGTCTACGCTCTGCAGGGCAAGTATACGGACGCACTGGCGATGCTCGAAAAAGGCCGAGCGCTGGCCGGCGATGTCCCCAACATTCTCGGCGCCATGGGAGAGATCTTCGCGCTTTCCGGCGACACGGCCAGCGCGCGCGGCATACTGGCCCAGCTCACGGCCCGCGCCCTCGACAGCTATGTGCCTTCCACCTGCTTCGCTAGGGTGCACTCGGGACTGGGCGAAGCGGAACTGGCTCTCGATTGGCTGGAGAAGGGTTGCGAGCAACGCGAGCTTCCGATGGCTATGTTGAAGATCCACCCGGTGTATGACCCGCTTCGCGATGAACCGCGGTTTCAGGCAGTCATCGAGCGCATGCGATTCCCGTAGCTACGGGTTTTCGCCGAGAAAGCCCTCGGGGGTCGCCTCGATGCGGCCACGGATGGCTGCCGCCTGCGAGGCACGGCGGGTTTCCTCAAGCAGACGAGCGTAATTCGCGAGCGCGCGAATGACGCGCGGGTCGTGATCGCCTAGCGTTCGGGCGAGGGGATCCAGCGCAGCGCGGCTGAGCCTCTCCGATTCCGAAAAGCGGCTCTCGGAGCGCAGGACTTCGGCGAGCTCAATGCGCGCCTCAAGCGCCAGCAGGTGGTCCGGTCCGTAAGCGGCATCGAAAATGGCGGCGGCCTCGCGGTAGAGTTCCTCGGCGCCGGCCTCACGTCCACGTTCGTGGTAGAACGCTGCCAGGTTCATGAGCCCTCGGGCCACGTCCGGGTGTTTCGGTCCCAGCGCTTTCTGCCAGATCCCGATCGCCTCGCGATAATCGGTCTCGGCTTCCAGATAGCGCGCTCGAAAGCGTTCGACCTGGGCCAGATTGTTCAGCGTGACGGCCAGCAGCGGGTGCTGTGGCGGCAGCACGCGGCGCGCCAGTTCGAGCGCCGACCGATAGAGAGTTTCGGCTTCCGAGAGATGGTGCTGCCTGGCTTCCGCCAGCGCCAGTTCGTTGTAGACGCCGGCGATGCCCCGATCCGGCAAGATTTTGACGAGCGGGCGTAGCAACGCCTCCGCTTCGGTGTAGCGACCCTTCTCCAGCCAGATCGAGGCCAGCAGACGGGCGTTGTCCGTCCGTTCCGGGGCCTGGAATTCCAGTTGCCCGGCGAAAATGGCATTTGCGCGCACGGCCATCGATTCCGCTTTCGCCGGTTGGCCCCACGACAGATACAAGGCGGCCAAGGCATCGGCCGCGCGGCCGGTGTCCAGGCCGTCGGGACCGCTCGCGGCCTCCGCCTGCTTGATCCAGCTCAATAAGAGCGACTCGGCCTCCGGATAGCGGCCCTTCACTTTGAGAAGCGTTCCAAGATTACCCGCGGTTATACCACGGCTGCCGGAGGCCTCAGGCCCCAGCCGATCCCAACCCTCAAGCGCCCGCCGATATAGGGTCTCGGCGTCCGAATAGCGCGCCAGATAGAACAACTCAGTCGCTAGAGAGTTCAGCTCCATCGGCTCCAAGTCTTTGGTGGTCTCCAGAATCTGTTGGTACACCCGCTCGGCGGCGGCGGTTTGACCGGCCTCGCGCAACTGTTCCGCCTGCGCCAGGCCGGCCCGCCACGAAGCGCCCTCCACCACAGCGGTCAAACTGAGTATCAAGGCGGTCAGCTTCATGCCTCTCTCCGTTGTTCTCAGAATGCGGCATTGCCCGGCGTGCCAAGGAGTATGGAGGGGTTAGCTTACCGTAAAACCCAGGCCCGTGAACTTGGATAGGATAGGTGTAGGTGCGGGCCGCAATTGGAATTCCGTTGTTGCTGTTGTTGGCGTCTGAAGCGAGGGCCGACGACCTGGAACCGGTATTGCGGGCGGTCAAAGCCGAAGAGCAGTCGGCCGGGTTTAAGCCCACCGGAAATTTCGCCCGCTCGGACCTGCACGTGGCGGCATACTATCGCTGCTACTACACGGGGAAGCTGGAACTGCCCGAATCGTACGACGCGTTACAGCTGCGGGACGGGACCAAAGATGGCTGCCAGATCGACGATCAGAAGTACGACGTCTTTTTCTATCCGATCGAAGCCGTCTCCTCTGGCCATGCGCCCGTAACACAGGCATTGGCCGCGGCCACTCCGGAGCGGGTCGCCACCGTGGTTCCGCACGAGGACTTTCATGCGCAGGTGCGCGACCTTCCGGACCGGATCGCTGAGGCGGCCTCGACGCTGGCCGGCTTTCTTACCGGCGCAGCGGCGCTAGCCCATCTAGGTCGATCCGAGCCTTCCCGGGAAGCCGAACTCTTCCTCCGGAAGGCGGCGACTATCAACCGCTACTACGACCAGCTCCGCCGCGTTTATCAATCCGCGCGCGACGGAGAAATCTCAACACCGGACGCGCTCGACGAGAAACAGCGTCTGTTCAGAGCGCTCGAACAGGAATGTGCGGCGATTCGGCCGGAGCCCCGGTCGTTCAACAAGTGTGTTTCGGTGACTAACAACGCCGGGCTCGCCTTTGACCACACTTACACCGAGTACTATCCGCTTCTCTATCAGGTGTTCCAGACGTGCCGGCAAGACTTGCGTTGCACAACCGAGACCATCATGAATGCTCCTAAGAAACGACGGGAGGCGGAAGTGGCCGAGTATTTCCGCGAGTTCGTCGCCGGTCACTCCCCCAGGTGACGATCGCACTCGGCGATGGCGGAGTTTGCCAGGCGGAGGCGGTGCTCGGTCTCAGAGGTCGCCGGTTTCCAGGTTTTCCAGCGGGCGCGATTCTTCTGGAAGACCAGCCTCGCCCAACCGTAGTTGCGGTTGGCGAGCAACATTTGGCCGTAGAGTTGATCGAGATCGGAGACCGTCTCCATCGCCGCCAGGGTCGGGCGCGGAACATCCAAGATCCGGGTCGCCAGAGACTCCCCTTTGGTGACGAGGGCGGCGGCCTCGTCAGACCGGCCGCTTTGATACAGGTTCTCGGCCTGACGGTCCAGGGCCGCGAGCTGCGTGACGGCCTCGCCGTACCAGAGTTGCTGTGTCGCATCGGCCCGCGTGGAGGCGACCGGAGCCGGAGGTGGGCCGCATGCAGCAAGCAGCAGGACGGCAGCGATCGAAAGCAGGCGCACGAAACTCCTCGCTAGCTTCCCATCGATTCGATCCGCTCCACGATAGCGAGGGCGTCCGGGTCGGCGCGCCGGCGGAGGCCGGCCGTGGCACCCCGCCGGTCGGCCGGGACTCGGTTCTGGCTCAGCTTCCATTTGCCCTCGAGGCGGCGGATTTCGATTTCGATTCCCACGATCGAACCGAGCATGCTTTTTATGAACTCCTCGGGCGCCTCATCCAGGCTCCAGGGATTTTCGATGCCGGCCTCGTGAGTCTTCGTGAGTTCGCGAAGGTGAGGCAGCAGGCGACGGGTGTCGTCTACAATCCGCAGCGGGCCGTACGCATGCACGACGATGTAGTTCCAGGTGGGAACCACTCTGCCATGCTCGGCGCGGGAGGGATACCAGGCAGGCGAGATGTAATGTTGCGGGCCGTTGAAAATAACGAGAGCATCGACTTGGCTCGAAAAATCGCGCCATTGCGGATTCGCTCGCGCCAGGTGTCCGCCGAGCGTGCCAAATCGTCCGACGTGGGGGTCGAGCAGGAATGGGATGTGACTGGCGATGAGACCTTCCGGCCCAAGGGTGACGAGCGCAGCCAACGGCCGGTCGACGATCAGCCGGTGCAGGACCTCGATCCGGTCTTCCTTAAAGGGTTTGGGGAGGTACATCCGCGTTCCTCGATTCAGCGTACCGCACAGTTGCTGGGTGGTTGTTGGGCCAGAGGGGGGTGGAAGCGACTAGAATAGGGAGATCGGTCGCATCGAGGCCGATTGACTCCGAGGGAGGAGACGAGATCCGATGAAGGTTTCAGGCGTGAAGGGAATCGTTGGCGCGCTGTTGCTCCTAACAGGGATGGGCCGGATGTCAGCGGAGTCGATCAACCCCCCCACCACTCCGCAGACCGCGCCCATGACCGCGCAGGAGAAGAAGAATCTTGACTTGGTGCTGAACTGGTGGCGTGAGGTCCTCGACGGGGGCCATGTCGAATTAAGTTCCAAATACCAGGCCGAAGACTACATCCAGCATAACCCCAACGTGAACAGCGGGCGCGCAGGCTTCGTGGAATTTTTCACGAAGATCCGCAAGCCGAAAAATCCGATTCCCGACAAGCTGACCAATCCGCCGGTGGTGGCAGGAGCAAAGGGCGACTACGTCTGGCTGATTTTTGAGGCCGAACAAAAAGATCCGCGCGATGCCTCCAAGACCTATCACTCGAACAGTTTCGACGTGTTGCGCATCGAGAACGGCAAAGTGCAAGAGCACTGGGACAGCGCGCAGAAGATGCCGGGCTCGGGCAACGTAGCGACCGGTGTGTCTCCAAAAGCGCCCATCGAGTGGAACACCGGCAAGCTTTCCAAAGAAGAACAGAAGACGCTCGAGCTGGGCAGGGAAGAATTGAAGGACATGTTGCAATACGGCCACCTGGAACTGGCCGATAAAACGATGGATCCCGGTTACATCCAGCACAATCCGAACGTGCCGCAGGGACGCGATGGCTTCAAGCAGTTCATGAGCCGGATTCCCGGACGCCGACCGGAGGACGCTAAGCCGATCCGGCCGGCATGGATCAATCCGCCGGTGCTGACACTGGTGAACGGCACCTACTGCCTTTTCATGTGGGACCGGACGGCCAAAGACCCAGACGACGCGACGCGGGAATACAAGTGGAATCACTTCGACGTGGTGCGAGTGGAAAACGGGTTGATTAAAGAACACTGGGACGAAGCGCGGATCAATCCGCCACCTGCGGGCACCAAGCAGCAGTAGCAGCTCAGTTGCCGCGATAGTGGGGCACGTCGCGGTTGTTCTCAGTGCAGATGAACTCGCCGATCTCTTCTCCGGGAGGCGCGAGCGTCGCCGTGAAAGTTCTCCTCCAGGGGCCAGTGAAAGCTTCCGAGTCGTCCATCGTGACTTCGACCTCGATGTGCCCGTAATCGGGTCGGCGGATGCGTTCGACGGTGTGCAGTCTCTCGGTGTGAGGAATCCCGGATAGCGAGAGCCAGCTCCGGTCGTTGTAGCCCGAGGTGTCGATCACCAGCGTGTCACCCTCCCAGTGGCCGATCGAATGTCCTTCCCAGGTGGGATTGTTATCCGGTGGGTGGCCCCGGCCGTCCAGGAAAATCTGACGCACGCCCGGAGTGTCGGACTCGTGGAGCACCACAATGAGCGTGGGAGTCTGGACGAACTTGTACGGGAACGCGCGCGTGATCGGCGCGGCGTTGGCCGGCAGACAATATCCACCGGGATAGTCTTTCGAGTTGTTCGCCATGCGCTGGCGATGGAGTTCCGCGGCCCACGGCTTTAACGGAGGCGGCGGGTCATCCGGGTTGTAGACGTTGATCCAGATACCGGACAGATCCGGCTTGCCTTCCCGTGTGCGTGGCGTGGGCCCCTGGGGAACGGCAGCGCGGTCCCGAAATTCATTCAACAGGAGAATCGGATCGTCACCCTGGGCTCCCAGGTTGGCTCCCCAGGGTAGATGGATGTCCAGGTGGCGCGACTCTCCGGGCCGCAAGGCGATGTTGGACTGGGTGAAAGAACCGTACTGGCAGCACGGCATGGGGACAATGAGTTCGTAAGTTCCCACCGGCAAGGTCAGCGTGTATTCGCCCTTGCCGGAACTGGTCCCACGCACAAGCCGACCAGTGGTGGAATCCTTAGCTTGAACCACAGCGTCCTTCACCAAGCCTCCATCCGGGTCGCTGACAGTCCCCGTGATTGACGCCGGTTGGGCGAAGGCGATGGTGTGCGAGAACGCGAAGGCCACTAACAAGCCGGCCGCCCAGATTCCACGGTGACGCCGAAGTTTCACCACGCCTACCTATTATCGACGATTGTCTTTATCGACGATTGTCTGTCTCTGGGCAGGCGGATCGGTAACTTGCCGCGCCTCGAGCGTGTAACTATTCGGTGCGGCTGCTTCTCAGACCAGCTTCGCCCGGGTGCGGGCACGGTGGCTTCGTCGCCGCGTTAGCATGTTGGGATCGTTCGGGCAACAGGCGTGTTCACGCCTTCTCGAACGCGGCAACAGCTTCGGCCGCCGGGCGGTAGTGATATACGTCTGGCAGGTGGCTCAGGCCAACGGCGACACGCCGCGCTCGGCGCCTCCAATCTCTCGAGTGGGGCCAGCGATACGATCGAGTCGCTCCGTTCGTTCATCTTGCGATCTTCATTCCCAGCCACTCGGCGAGCACTCGCAGTTCGCCGGAAAGCGCGCCGGCAACGGCCGCTGTTCTGCGGCCTTCATACCACGTCCCGAGCACACGAAGTCGCCCGCTCGCGCGATCTGCCTTCAGATCCACGCGGGCCACCAGCTTGTCTGCGAGCAAGAAGGGAAGCACGTAGAATCCATACTTCCGCTTGTGGGGTGGCACGAAGATCTCGACGCGGTAGTGGAAACCGAAGAGGCGCTCTACCCGAGGCCGGCACCAGATCAACGGATCAAACGGCGACAAAAGCCGGGCGGCCTCGATCGTTCGCGGCGCCTCGGCATCAGGATGGAGATAGGCGGTCTCCCGCCACCCCTCGACCTGCGCCTCCAGTAACCGGCGCGATTCGACCAATTCGCGCAATCGCGGCCGGGCGTCGCCAACTGGCATCCGGAAATAGTCCGCCAGGTCCTTGGCGGTGCCTACGCCGTGGGCCCGCGCCGCCTGAACGAGCAATGCGCGCCGGCTTTCGTCGTAATCGATCTGCCGGCAACGGTGTTCGGCGGGAATCAAGCGCTCCGCCAGATCGTACAGGCGCGAGAAGTCCGGGCGCCGCCCGGCCGCGGCCAGGCGACCGCGGAGGAAGTGGGCTTCGAGGACGCCGCGCGACACGGTGGCAATCCACGATCCGGGAATTCTGGGCGCGACACCGTCCGGTGGAGGCAGCTCATCGGCCGCAAGCGGACCCCGGCGCCGCACCTCCTCGAGCACCCATGCCGCGTAATCGGCGCGCTCTTCGAGCACGCGGGCAAATCCCCAAGGCCGCACCCGGTCGGTCTCGCGGCGATATCTGAGCAGCGGCCAAGTCTCTGCCGGAATGATCGAGAGCTCGTGCGCCCAGTGCTCCGCAAACTCGCCGCTGCGGTAAATCAATCGGTCGAATGCCGCGCGGTCGTAGGGCCCGAGGCGCGAGAACGGCACCATGTAATGGGCGGCGCACACGACGTTGACGCAATCAACCTGCAGAAGCCCCAGCCGCCGAACGGTTTCGCGCAAATGCCGGACGGTGGCGCGGCGCGGCCGCGCCTGGTGGAGCCCCTGCGCCGCCAGCGCTAGCCGCCGCGCTTCACTCCGGGAAAGTGAGGTCGGCATGGGAAAGATTAGGTTAGCGAATTTTTGGGTTGACAGACTGGTCGGCAGTTTTTACGGGATTTCAGGATTTGAGCCGCCAAAGCTTCTCAGGAATCGAAGAGGCCAAATTGAGCCAGACAGCAACATCGATCTTTGATCTCGAGCGCCCGCCAGTGAAGGTTCAACTGGTCGGGATCTGTGGGGGATGAGCTTGGGAACGCGCCACAGGCGGGGCCGCTCCACGATCAGCAAAAAGCAGGAACTGGCTACCCGGAAAGCCGAATCTAACTAACTGAAAAACGGCGCCACAGATATTCTCCGCGTCGGTCTACGGCACGCTTACAAAGACGGATCTCGATCGCAGCAACC
>JAGWQP010000367.1 GCA_028876805.1 Acidobacteriota bacterium
ATTGCCGCCGGCGCGCGTATCCACCAGCAGGTTCTGATCGGCGGCCGCCCCCAGCGTGCGGCGCATCATTGCCAGCCGGCCCACAAACTGCGCCGTGGGCAGTTCGAACTGGCAGACCAGCACACGGCGTGCCGCGGGTATGGTGAAACCGGCGCGGTCCTTGCCGGCGGCCAGCGCCAGGGCCAGGTTGGCCACCAGCAGACTCTTGCCCACCTTGGGCTCGCCGCCCACGAACAGAATGCCTGACGGCGGCAACAGTCCCGGCTCGATCCAACCGGGCGGCGGAGTGGCCGGTTGCTCGGCGAGTAACTGCTGAAGCGATAACACGGCTGGTTTGGCGGGAGTCTTGGTCACGCTCTGTTTCACAGCATCGCCTCCGCCGTAGCATCGAGTAAGATGGCTTCATTGACGGTCTGCGACTTACTCGCCGCGGCCAGCCGCAACGCCGTCATGGCCAGCTTGTTGACCTTGCGCGGTATGCCCTTGGTGGCCTGATACATCCCCTGGCGAGCAGTATCGTCGAACAGCGGCTGGGACACGCCGGCGGCTTTGAGTTGCTGCGCCAGGTAGGCGTCGAGTTCCTCGCGCGTGAGTCCCTCCAGGTGATACTGCGTGCTGACTCGCTGCCTGAGGGCTTCGTGCATCTGCAGAGAAAGCGTTCGCCGGAGCAGCGGCTGGCCCACCAGCAACAGAGTGAGATAGCGCGAGGAATCCATGTCGAAGTTCAACAGCAGCGGGAGTTGTTCCAGGGCGGGATGTGGCAGCAGATGGGCTTCATCACAGATCAGAATGGGATGCTGTTTTTTGCCCTGGTTCAGACGGACGATGGCATCGGCAATCTGGCGCACCAGGTCGCCGCGGAAGTGTGCCGGCTCCAGGTCCAGTTCGAGCGCAATTTGGCGCAGCAGGTCGAGCGCCGAGCCCGAGGAGAAGTGCACGTACAGAATCTTGTACAAGCTGGTATTGAGCGTGGCGGTGAATACGCGTGCGGCGGTGGACTTGCCGGTGCCCACTTCGCCGGTAATCAGGCCCACACCGTGATGATGGGCCAGAAACTCCAGCCGCGCCTTGACCTGATTCCAGGCCTGGGAGGCGAAGAGTTGTTTGGCGTCGGGACTGTCGGAGAAAGGCGTTTTCTTGAAGCCGAAGAAGGACTCCCACATCGTTACTTCGCCTCCGTTTCCCAGGGCGGAAGCAGTCCATTGACGACCGCATCCACCAGCCTCGCCCGGCCCTCGGGCTTGCCCTCGGAGTAGATTTCCAGTTGGGTAAGATCGAGCGGATCGAAGCGCACTTCGATGCGCTTGCCGGCCAGATGTGAGGGCGCTTCGAAGAAACGATTCTTCAGCAGGAAGGTGGAATCACGGCGCACCAACCGGTCCACGCGGTGAAAGAACAGACGCCGTAAATCGGTGGCCGGCGGAAGCTGGCGAACCTGTTCGATATCGCGCTGCCAGCGCTCCAGCGGCGTGGTCTGGAGCGAGCTATGCTCGCGGCGGTGATAATCGGTGTCGAGCCAATGCCACAAGCGCTCGTTGAGCGGATCGAGGGAGAGCAGGACTTTGGGATCGAGCGAGGCCAAAAACTGCTCGCGCACGGAACGGAAGAAGCGTTCGATTTTGCCGCGGCCTTCGGGCTGATAGGGAGGGGTATGCACGATGAGGATGCCGATGGAAGCGGCGATGCGGGCCAACTGCGGGGAACGGTAGATCTTGGCGTTGTCCATGTAGAGGCGGGTGGGAATGCCGCGTGCCGCGATGGCCTGGCGCAGGCAGTCGAGAAAGGCGTCCAGCCCCTGGTTGGGATAGAACTGAGCGTGCGGGATGAGGCGGCTGGCATCGTCGAGCGCGGCCTGGAGGAAGACCTGCTGCTTGCCGCCGCCGGGACGCGCGATCCAGGGACCGAAGAGCATGTCGGATTGCCAGATCTGGTTGGCGAACTGGGCTTCGTACTTTTTGTGCGCGGTGGCCTTGTCGAGCAAGAGCTGACGTTCGGTGAGACCGCGGGCGCGCAGGAAACGATACAGCGTCGACGCCGACAAGCCGGCCTGATGAGTCTCATTGGCCGTGGCCAGTTCGCGCAACAGCGCGGCGCCGGTGCGATGCGGGTTCTCGCGTTTGAGCCGTTCGATGAGAGCGGCCGTTTTCGGTGCCACGGCGCGGGCCTGCCCGCGGTCCTGGCGCGGTTTTGGCGACAAGGCGGGGAGTCCGTTGCGGCGATAGCGCAGGGTCCAATCCAGCAGCGTGTCCACCGAAACCTGGCGGCGGGTGGAATGAGGGATGTCGTAGAGGCGGGCGGCGATCTCCTGCGCGCGGCGTGTGAGTTCGCCACGCGGCAACGTCTCCAGCACCAGGGGCGCAATGAGGCCGTAACGAAAGAGCGCGACTTTTTCGGCTTTGTCGCCCATCGAGGGTTTTTCTCCTGGACTCAAGCGTAAGGAGAAGGGCCGCGGGGTTCCATGCAAATGGTGTGTGGGGAGGCTCAGGCGGGCGCCCCGGCGGAGGAGAATGTGGCGCGGCGGGAGTCGGGAGCCAGACCGCGCGGCCAGCCCAGCAGGTGGCAGCGCACGCCGCCGAACAGGAAGCGGTGAGCGGCGATCCAGCCGGTGGATTCGAGCATGGTCAGGGCGCGGTGGACGAAGTCGCGTGCGGGAGTGGGTTGAGTCAACGCGGCCAGGGCGGCGCACAGCGCCTCGGCGTGCGCGCGGAAGCGGCGCATCCAGAACTGGCCGCGCTGGTAGGGCGTGGGAGGTGGCGCGGCGGTTTTCAGGGTTTGCGCCAGCAGCAAGCGCGCGATGAGGAACGCCGCGATCACGGTCAAGCTGGATCGCAGATAAGGCAAGATGAACTCGGGCAGCAGGGAGACCGTCCGTTGACAGGCGTGGCACAAGTAGCGGCGCACGCGAATGCTGCCGTCGAAGGCTGTGTCGATGAGCGTGCGCGTATAGAATCCATGGGCAGTGAGTGGATGTTTGGTCCGGCACTGCGGGCAGCTACCCGGGCGATGCGCATCGGGGTTAGAGAGTTGCTCGTTGTATTGTTGGACCGAGCCGGCGAATGGGTGTAGGATCTGCATAGGATCTGGCCTCTGGGAGGTGCGAACTCCCAAAGTTCACTCCGCGGCGGGGGAACTCGTTTTGGTGGTGTGCCAGGCGGAGTTCTCCCGCTCACTTCGATCTATTATGCAGAGACCGCTTCGGCGGGATGGGATCGCAGCGGGATAGTTGCGAACCCGGAGGCTGTTGCACGCTCGGTCCCGCCAGCACCTCTCGCTCCTTTACGGGACGGCAGAAACTAACCCGGAAAGAACCGCGAGCTATGCGGGAGAAAATCGCGACCCGTCACAGCCAGCACCTGGCCAAGCGTCTCCTTGCGGGCAGGTAATCGTGGCGATTTCGCCCGCGGGCGCGGAGTTGCGGGGCAGTGCGGTTCCGATGCCGGAGCTGATCCGGGTTCTTACGAATGTGCTTGGACGGATTGTAGTGGACAAAACGGGATTCGCGAGAACCTTTGATGTCCATTTGGAATTTACCGCCGATGAAGCTTTGGGCGGACTTCCCGCGCCTCCCCCACCTGCGGCTGGAGGCGATCCCGACATTCACGGGAATATTTTTGCGGCTATTCAGGATCAGCTTGGGCTGAAGCTGGAGTCGGCAAAGGGCCCAGTGGACGTCGTGGTCATCGATTCGGTAGAGCGCCCAGTCGCGAATTGAGCCTTACGATGAGGATACGTTTCGCTATTCAATTGCTGGTTGCTGCGCTGTTATTGGCGCAGGGCAAGCCTGATTTCACCGGCCGATGGGAACTTGACAAGGCCCATTCGACCGCCAAGACAACACTCGTGAAGCACCCCGACCTCAAGGGGCCGCCCGTCCCGTTGGCGCCGGAGGGACATGCACTCGATTGGATACGGCCGGAAACGATTACTCACCATGAGCCGAGCTTGGTGGTCGTGGATGAATCGGTTGATAACCGGCCAGCGCGGAGGTACCGGTTGTCGACGGACGGGAAGCCGAGCGTGAGTGCACTGCCGGGCGGGGGCGTGGATCGGTCAACGACACGATGGGACCGGGACCGGTTAGTCACGGAATGGGTGCTTGAGCAGAGCGGCATAGCGATTATGCGCGGGACGGACCAGCGGTCACTTTCGAGTG
>JAGWQP010000368.1 GCA_028876805.1 Acidobacteriota bacterium
GGAAGCAGGGCCGCTGGTGCGAAGCTCCTATCACGCCTCCCATCATCTGGCCGGTCGGTCGAAGTGAGTCCGTCGCGCCCATGCAATCCTCACCCGTCCGCGACCGGCTGATGCTGGCCGCGGCCGCGCTGCTGTTTTCTACCGGCGGCGCCGCTATCAAAGCCGCCAGCTTCTCGGCCTGGCAAGTGGCCAGCTTTCGCTCGGGCGTGGCGGCCATCTTCCTGTTTGGTGCCTTGCCCGAGGCGCGGAAGGGTTGGTCGTGGCGCATGGTCCCGGCCGCCTCGGCCTACGCCGCCACCTTACTTCTGTTCGTGCTCGCGAACCGATCCACCACCGCCGCCAACGCGATTTTCCTCCAAAACACCGCGCCGTTGTACGTGCTACTGCTGGGGCCGTGGCTGCTCGACGAGCCGGTGCGCCGCGCGGACCTGTTCTACATCCTGGCGGTCGCTGCCGGCATGTCGATGTTCTTTTTGGGAACGCAGTCCGCGGCAGCGACCGCGCCCAGTCCGGCTCGCGGCAACCTCATCGCCCTCGCCAGCGGCCTTACTTGGGCGCTCACTATCACCGGCTTGCGGTGGCTGGGGCGCGGCGTACAGGTCACTGCCGCCATGGCGACGGTTACGGCCGGCAACCTCATCGGTTTCCTCGCGGCGCTTCCTCAGGCTTTTCCGGTCACCTCCGTGACCGGTCGGAGTCTCGCGGTGATCCTCTACCTCGGAGTGGTGCAGATCGGCTTGGCGTACGTTTTGGTGGTGCGCGCGATCCGTCACGTTCCAGCATTTGAAGCGACCACCGTGCTGATGCTCGAGCCGGCCATGAATCCGGTCTGGGCCTGGCTGGTCGATGGAGAGAAGCCCGCACCGGGGTCGTTGACCGGTGGCGCCGTCATTCTCCTGGCAACACTCGCCAACACCTGGCGGCAAGCGCGCGCACGGTGACCAGTACAATCGAGACATATGCCGCAGTGGGACGCCGATTTGTATCTCCAATTCGCCAGCGAACGCACGCAGCCAGTGTTCGACCTGTTAAACCGCATCCACCTACGTCAGCCACGCCGCATCGCCGATTTGGGGTGTGGGCCCGGGAACAGCACGGAAGCGCTGCGCCGTCACTGGCCGGAAAGTTCGGTGGTCGGAGTCGATCTTTCTGCGGAAATGATCCGCAAGGCCCGGCAGGACTATCCCGCCGGAACCTGGATGATCGGCGATGCAACGACCTGGCGCGCCGATCCGCCCGTGGACCTGGTTTTCTCCAATGCCATGCTGCAGTGGGTTCCGCACCATGCCGCCGTCTGCCGTCATCTTCTGGATCAAATCACGCCGGAAGGGGTGCTGGCGGTGCAAGTGCCCGCGCACTACGATTCGGTGTTGCACCGCGAGATCATCGAGTTGTCCCGCGACCCGGCTTGGGATGCCCGCATGCACCAGGCGCGCCGAGCGCTGACCAACGAGTCTCCGGGCTTCTACTACGATCTGCTGGCCCCCCTGGCCAAACGCGTGGATCTCTGGGAGACCACGTATTACCACGTGCTGCCGGGGCCCGAGGGCGTCGTACGGTGGTTTCGTGCGACGGGGCTGCGGCCCTTTCTAGACGCCCTGGACTCGGACCAGGAAAGGAGTCGGTTCGAAGCTTCGCTTTTGAAACGCTATTCCACGTCGTACCCCCGGCGACCCAGCGGCTCCATCCTGTTCCCGTTCCGCAGGTTGTTCTTTGTTGCTTATCGCTAGCCGGACGGTTTTGGTACGTAATGGACCTCCGAGTGCCACCCGCCTCATGATAAAAAAGAAGTAGTAATTGGAATGACCAAGTTCAGCGCCAGCACCGCCGAAAGGGTAGACTGATGCACACTTTCGGCTGGTTGTTTGTCTTCGGGTTGACCGCATCTACTAGTTCGGTGATCAATTTTGATCATGCCGCGCTAGGCAAGACTCCTTCGGAATGGACCATCCTGGCAACCGACCGTGGTGTGAATGCGCATTGGGAGATCCGCAGGGATCCCTCCGCGCCGACTCAGCCTTACGTGTTTGCGCAGGTGTCGGGCGATCCGCGGCAAGATGGTTTTTCGCTGGCCATCCTCAACACCATGTCGCTTCGCGACGGAGATATCAGTGTGCGCCTGAAGCCGGTTTCCGGACGTGAGGAACAGGGCGGAGGGTTAGTATTCCGCTACCGGGACGAGAAGAACTTTTACGTGGTCCGCGCCGACGCCCATGACGACGAAGTGGCGGTCTATAAAGTCGAAAACGGCCGCCCGATTCCGATTCGCCCCCGCGGGGCCCCGGCTTCGGTGACTGGCGTCAAGCACGACCTCCGTCCGAATGTCTGGAGCATTCTCAAGGTCTCGGTCCGCGGTGGCCGGTTCCAGGTCTACGTGAATCACCACCGGATCTTGCAGGCCGAGGACTCCACCTCTTCGGTTGCCGGCAAAGTCGGCCTCGCGACACGGGCTGACTCTGTCACCTATTTCGACGATTTCCGCGTGTCCGCCAAGTAGCCCGGTCGCACACTCGAGCAACTATTCCTGCACCACCGCATATCTCTGTCGACTCTGGAACGCGGCCGCCTCCGCCCGCCCTGAGTGTCATGATTCGTGGAGAAGGAGAAGAGGTTCCGGTCGGGCCGGATGAGATCGCGGGGCCTCCGCATTCCAACCTGCCAGCGGGAAGGCAAGCTCGTCCGCAAATCCGCTTGCTGCGACCGCGTTTGCTTACCGTAAAGCCTGTTTAGAAGGCCTTATACGATCATTATGTTGAGTTATAATGAGCTATGTTAACGCCCACCGAAAAGATCTGGCATAACGGCCGCTTCATCCGATGGGAGGAGGCGACCATCCATGTTCTGTCCCACGTGGTGAGTTATGGGACCTCCGTATTCGAGGGCATTCGGTGCTATGCCACGCCGTCCGGTCCGGCGGTGTTCCGCCTGCGGGAGCATGTCCGGCGCCTGGTAGACTCGGCGAAGATCTACCGCATGGAAAATCTCGGTTTCTCGGCCGCCCAACTGGCGGAGGCGATGCTCGAAGTGGTGCGGGTCAACAAAATGGATTCCTGCTACATCCGGCCCATGGTGATCCGCGGATATGGCGAGATGGGGGTGAATCCGCTCAAGAATCCCATCGAGGTCTACATCGCTTGCTGGTCTTGGGGAAAATATTTGGGCGAGGAAGCGCTCGCCGAGGGTGTCGATGTGTGCGTTTCCAGTTGGACCCGCATCGCACCCAACACGCTGCCCGCGCTCGCCAAAGCCGGCGCCAATTACATGAACTCGCAGCTGGTGAAGATGGAAGCGCTGGCCAACGGATATAGCGAAGGGATCGCTTTAGACGCCAATGGCTATGTCAGTGAAGGCTCGGGCGAAAACATCTTCGTGGTGCGCGACGGCAAGATTCACACGCCGCCGCTGGGCGCTTCCGTGCTGCCGGGCATCACTCGCGACAGCGTCCTGACGTTAGCGCGCGAACTGGGCATCCCGTTGGTGGAGACGATCATTCCGCGTGAGATGCTGTACATCGCCGACGAAGTCTTCTTCTCCGGTACCGCCGCTGAGATCACTCCGATCCGCAGCATCGACCGGATTCCCATTGGCAAGGGACGGCGCGGACCCGTTGCGGAGAAGCTGCAGAAAGAGTTTTTCGCGGTGATTAACGGAACACGCAAGGACCAGCACGGCTGGCTCTCGCCGGTACATGCCGACCAGCCCGCCGCGGCCCGGTAAACTTTGGCGCCCACGACAACTGCGCGACCGGGTGACCACCTCCCCCGAGATTTGCCACCCGCGCCGCGCAGCCGCCTAATGGACTCTCTCTTTGTAGCGTGAGTCCAACCAGGAGACCAGTCAATTCGGAACCGGGGCGCCGCTTTTCAACAAATTTATTTCGACATCCCGCCATATACTTACATCCCACGCCATGTGGCAAACATGTGAATAAAACATTGTGGGCGTGACTTGCTTCTGAGCCTTATCGTAGCAATGCTTCGGCGCTGCGCTGAAGCACGGCTGCGCCCGCGATGCCGGTCAGGGCCGGCACAAACGCGGGGGCCGGCCCGCGCAGTTTCCACTCACTGTGCAGCGCGTGGAAGCCGAGAAAGAGGATCCACCCGCCGGTGAGGCCAAGCGGATACAGGATCCACTGCGTACCGAGGCGAGGGGCCATGAGCACGGCGGCCGCGCCGCCGACGAGCGTGACGCTTTCGGCCAGCACGCAGCCCGCCAGCGCGCCCGCACGTGAGCGCATGGAGGCCCGCAAGATGCCGCCGAGCGCAAGCCCTTCCGGAATCTTGTGCAGGGCTACCGCTAGCGGTACCGCCA